>JAOAHF010000002.1 GCA_026415355.1 Brevinematales bacterium | reverse complement strand
ATGATGATGTTGGTAATGTCTCGGAAAAGGTTGAGAAGAATATAATAATAAGTGCTGATCCAAGGAACATAATACTCATTCCTGATAAGCAGGTTATCACATTGCCTACCGATAAGCTAACAGTGAGTTCCTTTAGGGATGTAAGTAATGTCATCTCATATAGGATTGTTGTAGTATCAGAAAGGGATGGTAGTATTATTAGGGAATTTAAGGAAAGTGCTAACATAAAACTTACTAAGGATGGTAAGATAGCAAGTGGAAAACCACTTGAGTTTAAGTCAATCGTTTGGGATCTCAAGAAGAGCGACGGGGAGCTGGCAGAGAAAGGAATTTATGTAGTTCAAGGAGAGTTTGAGTTTGTTGGTAATGTTATAAGAAAATCCTTCCCTGCTGAAGTAAGAATTGACTATTAGGTTATAGTAATACGAGTATCCTAACAAGTCCATTACTAAATTTATACATAACTAACGATGATAAGTTGTGATACATAATTACACCAAGCTCTCTGTATCTTTTCTCTGAATAATTGAAATATACCTTTGGGTCTTGTATTTTTTGGGTGACTATCTCAAAATCGTTTGACTTAAATAAGATCAATATGCTTACCTTCTTACTTTTATACTCCCGTATGCTTATTGTTGTCTTGTCTGTATTTGAATGATGTGAAATATTCTCAATTATCTCGGTAAGTATTACTTTAAGTTTATCTTTTATTGGCAGATCAAATCTCAATCTGTCTATAAGTTCATTTATCAAGAATATCCCTTTTTTATTGTTGCGTATTTCTATAAGAAACTTCATTTTACATCTGATAGTGAGAATACAATGTTGAACATATTCTTGAAATCCGTTGAATTGATTGCTTCAAGTGCTACTGATGATGGTGATAGGATGAACACCTTAAAACCTTTTTCTTCTCCTTTATCAATGTCATACATTATGGTTCTGAGCCCAGCAGATAAAAGGATATCAACCTCGCTTAAGTCAATACAGACACTCTTTTTTTCAATAGCATCGTATAGTTGTTTTTGAAAGTCATCGTAAGTGTAGGAATTTATACTTCCTTTAGCCTTTATGAGAATGAATTTTTCTTTATCGGATAACTCAATAGATAGCTTCTTCTCCATAATAAACTTCCTAACTTACGAAGATTTTATCAAAGGATTTAAGGAAGATTACAAAACTGACTTGCCAGTATCAAATGTGGTAATCCTTAATCTTGAAGGTGGCAGTAAGATAATAGTTAGACCTTCTGGAACTGAACCTAAAGTTAAGATGTACTTCCTTAGTGAATTCGGTAAGGATGTTGAAAGTGTTGAGGAGTATCAGAGAAAGCATGATCTACTAGTGAATGAGTTCAAAAAGAAGGTTATTGGTTAATGCTTTTTGAGAATTCAACCCAGTTACCAGAAGGTATTTTTTGAGAGTCTTCAATATCCTGGATAAATATATAACACCACGCATCTAAAGTCTGACCACTTTGTGTTTTAACTTTGACTTTAACTCTTCTTGGCAAGCTTATTTCAATGTTTTTTATACTCACTGCATCTTCTGCTTCATCAAGTTTATATAAATCATCTTCAGGTAATTCATAGATCTCTCCGATGACTTTACCATTGCCTTCAACAATTCCAGGGAACATATTATAGATTAATATAGTTCAAACCCTTCAAGAATTGCGTGATCAATAAACTTTGCATTACCTAGAAGGTAGTGTCTAGGTTGATCTTTTCTAATTGTCCCAAAGACAAAAATCCTTTCAATCATGTTTGAAAGTTTTAATAAGTAGTTAGATTGCTTTTAAACTTTTACTGTTTTGTAGATTTGGTGAGTATGATAGTTATTCTTGAATGTAGATTTATATTGTCTAGATAATTACTTCCGTGCCTGATATTGTAAGATGTAGTGATTTTTCAAGGAATACTTTACTTGAGATTAGTTATAAGGTTTCTGAACTTATTATTATCAGCTCCCAAGAGCTTTTTGAGGTTCTATTTGAAAATGATATGAGAAATGTTATAAGGAATTTGTTTCTTGCCAGAGGAAACCTTTACAGTTATGAAAACACATGGGTTGCTATTGAAAGAGAGCAAATTGTCGGAGTGATGATTTTGTTTCCCCAAAAGGATTTTTTCGTCAAGGGTTTGAGGATGGGACTTAAAATCCTTTCTTGTATGGGACCGAGAATATTTCCAAAGATACCGTTACTCTTCAAATCTTCTTCTCTTCTTCTTCCTATACCTAAAGAAAGTATATACTTAAGCAACATATCTGTTCTTCTAGAGTATAGAGGAAGAGGTTTAGGGAGAGAAATGCTAAAATATGTTTCAAGCTATGCCAAATTATTAAGGTGCAATAAAGTCGTTTTAGATGTAGGTGTTGAGAATGGTGTTGCTTTAAGACTCTATGAAAGTGAGGGTTTCAAGATAGTAGCACAGACCAAGTCAGTAAAGATTAATACACATACTTTTTGTTTTTATAGAATGGAGAAAGAGATAGAAATTTGATGTTGAGTTGGGATGATTAGATGTTTGAAAAATTAGTCTTATAAGCCTAACTTTGTTCTGAATTAATAAATTCTAAAATTTTTTGAGAGATGCTTCATAAGATAGTTTAAGGTTATGGGAATGGATATTTTTAGTATATTACATCTCTTGCTTCTCTATTTTCTTTCTCTTTTCTTTTACAAGAGGAGGAGAAAATAGTGGAATACCTTAACAGGTATCTAGAGAACATAGGAGTGTGGCGGCTTATTAACATTAAAGACCCGGGGAAGATAGTAGAAGATCAGAAGAGAATATACTCGAAAGGATTGACTTCCATCAGATGATAGACCTATTCATACTATCCTCAAAGAGGCAGGATAGACGGTACAGTGATGGGTAAGGTGTATTATATAACCTTATGTTCTGCTAACCTAATTATGAGCAAGCAAAGAAGCTTTATGATAAGATAGGTGGTAGTAAGAAGAGACAAGTACCAGTAGAAACACCTTCTTCATCGCAACAATCTTCTACAACACAACCTTCTGCAGCATTCCAGATGGGGGCTGGGTTGGACAGGGATAGAATGAAAGAGAACATAAGATTTGTGGTGAGTAATTTGATTGCCCAAGCAAGAGCCGATATTTTCATGATAGTGAGTGAAGTTATAAAGGAAGCTTTTGTCGACACTTTAAGAGGTGAGACATTTACTGTTATGAAGCAGGAGATGAGGACTATTGTTGGAAGTATGGTAAGGGAAATTATTGAGTTTGAGATAAGGGAAGCTTTTTCTTCCATGAGGGATTTTGCAACTAACTCTTCTACTAATGAGTTTAAGTTAAAAGAAGGTTCTCATGACATTAACTTAGAACAACAGAAAGATTCAAATAAGAGTGATATAAACAAACGTAAGGCTAAAGAGCTTTATTCAAGAGCTATGGAACTGTTGGATGAAGAGGATTACTCTGGTGCTAGACGGCTTTTGGAGGATGCTAGTAGTCTTGACCCTGAAAACGTGGAGATTAGGGAGAGTCTTAGAAGGATATCTACATTGAAGTAAATCGTTGTAAATGATTACTTTGTAGTTGTGGTACCGAATATTTCTTCGATGAGTGACATATAATCCTGTGCGCCTTTTGATGATGGGAGGAAGAGGAATATAGGTTTTCCGTATTTTGGTGCTTCAGATAAAGTTGGGTCGTATCTAATCTCAGTTTTGAGTTTTCTAACATTTACGGGTCCAAAATAGATATATTCTGACTGTACTGTATTGGGGTCCTTCGTTGTGAATGTGAATAATATTCCGTCTACTATTAGTTTAGGATTCTTTTTTTCTATTATTTTTGAGAGAATGTTAAGGAATTGATTTGTTGCTTCGATTGAAAGAAACTCTTTTTTAAGAGGTATTAGAACTTCTTTAGCACAGATTAGTGAGTTTAAGCCCATCATACCGATATTTGGTGGACAGTCTATTACTATAAAGTCGAAATTTTTTTCAATCCTATATAGATGATTTTTCAACAGATACTCTCCCTGATTCTGGTGGAAAAGGAAGGGTTCAATTTTTGATAAGTTAGTATTAGATGGGATAATGAATAAATTTTCTACTTTAGTTTTATATACTATACTCTCAAGGCTTGTCCGGTTCAACATTAGATCCATCAAAGATGGTTGGATGTTTTGTGAGAAACCTAATGATATTGTAGCATTGGACTGAGGATCGGCGTCTACCAGTAATACTTTCGCTTTTTTGAATATAGCGAGTCCTGAGGCTAAGTTTACCGCTGTTGTTGTTTTACCTGTTCCTCCTTTTCTATTAGATACTGCTATTATCCTAGCCATATTACATAATTTCCGAGATGTCTTTAATTCTCTTTTTGATTCTAATCTTTTGGATTGTGATAATTAGAATGGTAAAAAGTGCTACAAATCCTACTGTACCTGTAATTACTAACAGTATTGGGGCATTCTTATCTTGTTCTACATTCTTCATGGTAGTTTGGTATCTTGTAATTACATTTGTTACAAATTTTGTTTTTGTTATCAGGTTGGTGATATAGACGAATCTAGGTTTTTCATCTTTTGATTTACTGATAAGTTCTTTTTCAAACTCTCGCAATTTTTCTACTGATGATAGCTTCTCTTCCAAAGACTTTTTATATTCTATTTCTCTTATTGACTTGTATGCCTCTTCAGTTACGGATTTTGATATACTCTTTATGGTGTTTATTTTCTCTATACTTTTATCTATCTTACCTACGATATAGAATTTTATCGCCTCGGTTGTAGATTTCCTAACTGTTGTTACGATTATACTTTTATCATCTTTAGTGATAGCGTCAGGTAGAGCGATAGAGTCTGTTTCAGTTTTAGGTGAAGTTGTTTCGTCGGAAAGTGATAAGATTATCTCATCTGCTAAAAGTATGGAATTTGACAATGTAGTAATACTGCTATTGAAATCCTTTGAGATGAAATAGCTTATACCTTTCTCTGTTTCTTCTCTAAGTTTTAGTATCTTAGAGGGGATACTTTCCTGTTGAGCGAGACATGGTTGCTCAGTTAGGCGTAGAAATGTTATACTAAATATGAAGGCTGTGAGGACATTTAAGTTTTTCATACTTAACCTTATTTTCGTCAAAGCATGTATGTTTAATTATAAACGAGATTGATTAAGTTTATCATATATTCGGAGAGTATTCCAATGAGGAGAAAATAGTGGAATACCTTAACAGGTATCTAGAGAACATAGGAGTGTGGCGACTTATTAACATTAAAGACCCGGGGAAGATAGTAGAAGATCAGAAGAGAATATACTCGAAAGGATTGACTTCCATCAGATGATAGACCTACTCACACTATCCTCAAAGAGGCAAGATAGACGGTACAGTGATGGGTAGGGTGTATATAACTTGTAATGAATACAAAGAGATTGAGGTTGCACGACCACACCTTAGCATTCAATTTTGCTATTATCTAGATTATTGCCATGAATTTGCTCCTGTCCTTCTTTCTATATCTTTGCAAGATTGTGCATCATACTCTCAATACACTTTCTCTATCACGGAAAGCAAGGTGTGTTTTTGAGAGAGTGAGTGTTCTACTATTTGGTCTCACCATTTACTTAACGAGGGATCTCTTTCTTCCTCGAGTTGTGCTGCCAGGCTTATATGTTGAGATATTCAAAGAACCTATTTCTATTTCAGTTTCTGAGTATTAAATATACCCAAATGACTCTCAAATTCTGGAATTTATTGATGGAAACTTCAGATGCTGCAAAAAACCCTGGGGGTTTCCAGAAACTAATTGATGCACCAAAGTGTTTTGGTATTGAGAGATATATTTAGGGCGTAGTTTTTAGTAGATTTTGATTAATAAAATTTAGTTATGTTTATCTAACTAGACACAAAAATTTTTTAGACACTCGAAAAAGGTTGTGGATCCAGAAAAGTTTAGCTAAGTTTATCAAGTTCGATAATAAATTTCTAAGGTTTGATTGATTGAAATCAAGGTTATTGTTTCTTTATTATTGGTTGTATGGTAGGAATTATTTTTGTGAGATTTTTTCTAGTTATTGTTTCTTTCGTGATGTTCGAGTGCAATGTGTTTGGGCAAGAAGAGTACATATATGGTAATATATCGTATTATGGTGAAGAATTTGCTAACAGGAAGACCTCTAGTGGTGTTATTTTTGATCCTAACAAATATACTTGTGCTAGTAGAACATTGCCTTTTGGTACTATTCTTGAGGTTATGAATACGAAAAATGGCAAAACAGTCGTAGTTATGGTTAATGATAGGGGACCTTTTGTTGAAGGTAGAATACTTGATATTTCAAAAAGAGCTGCTCAAGATCTTGATATGATAAAGGATGGAGTTATTTTCGCTAGGATAAAAATAGTCAGACTAGGTAGTGGAGTTTTTTCAGAGGATGAGTATAGTAAGATGATAGGTGAATACTACTCTTTCGATACAAAGAAAGCGTACGAGTTTGCTGTTCAAGTAGGCGCATTCACTAATAGAATTTTAGCTCAGAATATGTTGGAAAGGCTTAAAAGGGATGGTTTTAATAATTCATACATAACAGAAAAAGTTGTAGGTAATATAATATTTAATAGAGTTAGAGTCGGAGATTATTCTGACAAAGATACAGCTGTTAAGATTAGAGACACACTTAAACAGAAAGGATATGATACTTATTTTGTTTCGACTTATGTTGAAAAATAAGTTATTATGGTGTTTTATTGTTTTTATAGTTTTTATAGTAAGCTGTAATTTTAGATTTGATGTGTTAAAACAGGAAATTTCTTTAGTAACTAATCAAAAATACTTTATAGATACATTACCGCCTTTTGTTAGTTTGATATTTCCTGTTCCTTACTCAACTATAAGCAACAGAGTTGTTTTTGTTGGTAAGACTTTAGATGATAGTCAAAGTACAACTTATTTGAGTTTTTGGGGTACGAATATAGTATTTACAAACCAGAGTGAATGGATCTTTGAACTTAATACATTTGATTTGACGAATGGTCCTTTTACAATAAAGGTTTATGCTTCAGATGCTTTAAAAAATTTTTCACATCAGAAGGAGTATGTATTCTATATTTCTAACAGATTTGAAGTTTTTGTTCAACCTGCTTCTCTTCTAATAACTAATACTGATTTTGAGTTTTCAGTATATTTTACCTCAACGAATTATTCGTTAATGAAGGTATATACAAATGGATTTGAATATTTTTCAACGAATTCTGTTAGAAACTTAATGGTACCATTAAATCTTAATAGTTTTGGAGAGTATATAACTAATTATTTGTATGTTATAGTTGATCAAATAACTAATATAAAAAGCTTTATTTTTGATATAACTCCTCCTTACTTGAAAGTGTTATTGAGGACAAATTCTTATGTTTACGGTAATTATTTTAGTATTCCAGTTTTTGTTTTTGATACTAATGCTTCAAGAGTTTTTGTGGCTTATAGTACCTTTACTAATTGTTATTTTGTAACTAACGGGACGAATGTTTTGTTAATAAATACTTATAGTCTGGATAATGGCACTAACTATTTTTCATTTTGGAGTAGCGATGTTGCTGGAAATGTTTCTTCAGAAATAATTATTCCTGTTTTAGTTGTTAATTTCACTTCTAGTAGACTTTTGATGGAAACAGGTAAAAATTACTATTTTGTCAACGGTGAATTTATATCGAATAAGATATACCTTTTGTTTACTGACAATAACTTTTCATCTTTCTTTGTTTCGAGAGAGGATAACAATTTTCTGAAAGAAAGGGTAAGACAGAGTTCTCTTAATATACTTGAAAGTGGTAAAGTAAGGTTAGTGTATGATGGTAAAAATATGATCCTGGGTTACATAAGAAATGATAACAACCTTATTATTAGGACGAATTTGGATATAACGAATTACTATCAATCTTTGAGTATACCTAGTATAAGAGATTTTGAGTTGGTGGTTTTTAGTAACAAGACTTATTTGATTAGACTCAATCAAAGTAATTTTCTTACTATAACTGATATATCTAACAAGACAACCAACTTTAATACTAATATTGTGGGTAGTAGCTTAGTGGGGGCAGATAGATACCCTAGTAGATTTTTAAGCTATTCTGTTTGCAAAGATCAAAATATATTAGTTTTTAGTAACTCTGCGCTTGTTTTTTTAACAAATCTTGGATATAGTGTTGATGAGATTATGATGCTTAGTTCTAGCAATATCAATTACGTTGTTTTAGGTAGTAGTAATAGAATTGATGTTTTAGTTTTGTCAAACTTTTCGTTGTTGACTAACTATGTTTTTATATCTAACGATGGTTTTAGAGATTTGGATGGTGTTTCGCATAATGGGAGAATTTTTATCTGTATTGTTGAGAGTGTTGGGATTAGCGGGAGAGTTAGGCTTTTAGAGTTTGATATGAATAATGTTTTTAGAAACCAACCCCTGGATTTTACTTTTAGTTCGCATTTGTTTTGGAATGATACTAAAATGCTGATTTCGGATAAGATTAATATCTTCCTACCGTTTTATGATGGAAGCCAAGGTGGTTTTTATAGGATCATTGGTTTGTAGTAGGTGATTGAGGTATTTGAGGTATAGACCCTGGAATGCTTTGTTGAGGGATTTGTTGTGGTAGTTGTTCTACAGATTGGGGTTTTTGGATAGGTGTTTTGATCGTTGATTTTGATATTGCGAAAGAGATAAGAAAAGCTAATAACATAAAGGTTATGCCTAATACTCTAGTTATGTTAGATAATATATCTCCTGCCCTTGATCCAAATGGATTAAGTAAGTTACTTCCTCCGAATATACCTATCTCTGCACCACCTCGATTTTGAAGTAGTACTACTACTATTAAAAGTATAGCATTCAACACAAAAAAAACTGATAAAATTGTCACAATTACCATTTTGATTACTCCCTTGGGCCTAGCTGGACTCGAACCAGCCCAACCGGTTTAGGAAACCGGTGCTCTATCCACCTGAGCTATAGGCCCATATTCTGCGAGGGGAGGACTCGAACCTCCACTGTGGGATCCAAAGTCCCATGTCCTGCCAATTAGACGACCTCGCAATAGTAATACTAATTATACTACTACGTGTTAAGATTTGTCAAAAATATTATCTACTATCTTTATGCTAATAGTTTTCTGAGTTTTTCTTCGGAATGTAGTTTTTGTTAGTTTTAGAGTTTTTATTTTTACTTTATTCTAATTCGTTAAAAGTAGAATTAGATATTATGGGATAATCTAGAAAAGTTGAATGAATGGATTTGAGGATAAGATAATATTGTTGAATTGATGATTTTTTAGTGGAGCTTTAGATTATTCTTTTGTTTTAACTTTTTTCTATTTTATCTGATGTTATATTTATAATATTTCGTAGGGGAGAGAACTTGAGATTTTTTTATGTTTTGATCATATTTATTGTTGCGTCAAGTTTGTGTTATTCGGATGAATTGCAGAGTTTATACATTGAATCGATGAAAGCTTATGATAGGGGAGATTATACTAGAGCTTTTCGGATGATTGATGGCATCATAATGAAAACTTCAGATATTCCCGATTACTTTTATGTTAAGTCTGTATTCTACCTGAGCGAAATGTATGCTAATAGAAAAACCACAGTTACTTTTGTCTCTAATACACTTCAGAGATATCTGGAAATACTTGATAGTAGAAATGTTTATAGCGAGAAAGTATTCGAGGAAATACTTAAAGTTTCAAGTGAATTAGGTATTGGGAATATCTCTGAGGAAAGTTTGTTTAGACTACTTTCAGTGAGCCCTTCAAATCAAATAGGTATATACACTCTTGTGAAATATCTTTTCTCTTTAAGGAAGTATGAGTATATTCCCAGTATTACTACTAGGTTTGGAAATGATGAATTCTCGGAAATTTACTACTTGTCTCTGATGTCAAAAGTTTATCTTCAAGATTATAGAGATTTTGATCCCATACTTCAGAGTGTTATTTATAACTACAATTCGGTTGAAGTTAGGTATATAGTAGGTAGTATATACTACCAGATGATGGAGTTTGATAAAGCTTGGGTTATATTTAATTCGGATAATAATCGAGGAGAAATTATAGATCCAGAGATGTATTTAAAACTAATGATTATTAGATCTGAAGGTCAAGATAAGATTTTGTCTTTTCTTGATAAATATAAGGATGATATTGATAAAGAGTTTGTATTGCTTGCTAAGATGGTTTTTACCAATAAGAATTTACTTGAAGATTACCTTAAGAAGTTTTTTACAAGTTATAAGGATGAACCAGTTGATCCTGTTTTTATTCATGTTGGTTTAAATTTACCTAAAAATTCTTTTGTTCATATTAAGTCGACTGAGAAAATGGCTATTGACTTTTACTCTAAGAAACTCTACCATAAGGTTATAGAAGTTCTTGATAAAAGACACGATTTGGATACAAGTCTAAGGTACATACTTGCTTTGAGTTATTTTGAACTCAGGGAGTATGTTAAGGCTTTGAAACTTCTAAAAAGCATAGAAAATAGGGTTTTAGAAGCAAAAGTTAAAATTCCTGCTTTGTATATTGAAATTGGAGACTATAAAAAGGCTCTTTCAAAGGCAAAAAGTATAGTAGGAGATATCATAAAGGATGGTTCTGATGTTGATAAGATTATATTGTCCCAAGTTTTTATTGAACTTAGAGATTTTGATAATGCTAAAAAAGTTATCGATAGTATTAGGGATAGATCTTCATTTTATTATAGACTTCTTTTAGCGACTATACACTTTTTCAGAGGAAATTATTCTAAGTCAGAGAAGATTTTAAACAACTTACTGGATGAGGATAGGTATAATCCGGATGTAATGAATTCGCTTGCTTTTGTTTTAGCGGTTCAAGGTAAAGATTTTAAAAAAGCTTTGCTTCTATCCAAGTTTTCTTTAGTTTTGGATGAAAATTACCATTATCTTGATACTTTGGCTTATATATACAGCAAGTTAGGAGAGTTAAATTTGGCTAAGGAAAATATTGAGAAGGCTATATTGTTGATGGAAAAAGAGAAAAAGTTTAGCAAGGATGTGTACTTGAATGCGTATAATATATACAAATCTCTTGGAGATATTGAAAAAAGTAAGATAATGTTATCAAAGGCTAATAGAGGATTATGAATCTAGAAGTTTTAGCTCTTTTCATAATTTATGGAATAGTAATGGCTTTATTTGGAGCGTTGATAGGTTATATACTATCAAGGTTTAGGTTTTATAGAGATATAGATAAAATAATCAAAGAAGAGCGTAAAAGGGCACTTAATTTCTCTAGATCGGTTATAAAAGGTAGAGTTTCGGAACAGTTATTTCCGCTTATGCCGTTTTTTAGCTATAACTTATCTGATGCTAGGTTTATAGGTACTCCAGTTGACTATATAGTTTTTGATGGTTATAGTGATCAGAATGGCAATAGTGTGAAAGAAATAGTATTTATTGAGGTCAAGACGGGGAAATCTCAGTTATCTGTTAGTGAGCTAGCAATTAAGGATGCTGTTGATAACAAAAGAGTTAGGTTTGAGGTTGTATATATAAAAGATTGATAATTATCTCAAAGTGTAATTGAGTAGGTGTGAAAATTATAATTTCTTACATATGGAAGCACAATACTCGAGGTTAAGAGGATTTTCTGATATTTATGGAGATGACTTATACTACTTTGAAGTTGTAGAAAACACATTTAGAAAGTATGCAAAAATATACGGTTTTGAAGAGATAAAACTACCAATACTTGAGAGAACTGAGCTTTTTGTTAGAGGTATAGGTGAAGCTAGTGATATTGTCAGAAAGGAAATGTTTTCTTTTGATGACAGAGGTGGTAGGAATGTAACGATGAGGCCTGAGGGTACTGCTTGTGTTGTTAGAGCATTTTTGGAAAATAATTTTCTTAATGATCCAAAGTATCATAAGCTTTTCTATTCAGGACCTATGTTTAGAGCAGAACGTCCTCAAGCAGGAAGGTTAAGACAATTCCATCAGGTAGGTGTTGAGTGGTTTGGAGTTGATGATCCAATAATTGACTTTGAAGTTATGTCGCTTTTGTGGGATTTTTTGGTGGAAGTAGGTATATATCACAGGGTTGAAATCATTTTAAATAGTGTAGGATGTGAGGTTTGTAATCCTAGCTATAGAGTGAAGTTACAGAGTTTTTTTGATTTACACTACGAAGAATTTTGTGATGACTGTAAAGAAAGAAGAAAGAAGAATATTCTAAGGGTTTTTGATTGTAAAAATCATAGTTGTCAATTGATGCTTAAAGATGCTCCTAAAGTAAAGGATAATCTATGTAATGTTTGTCAATATCATTTTGATGAGCTTATTAGATTGGTTTCTGCCCATAATATACCATTTCAGATGGATAGTAATCTAGTTAGAGGGCTTGACTACTATACTAGGAATGTTTTTGAGGTTAGGTATAAGGGTATAGGGGCTCAGAATGCTATTGCCGGTGGTGGTAGATATAATAACTTAGTTTCAGAGTTTGGTGGACCAAAGACACCAGGATTTGGTTTTGCTCTAGGAGTAGAAAGGACGATATTAGCACTGAAGGATAATGTAGAACCAAAAAAAGATTTATCTGTTGCTGTTGTTAGTGTGTCTAGGAATGAACTAGAGTTTGCTATAAAAGTTGCTAGAATATTTCGAGAAAAGGGTATCAGGACGCATTTACTCTCTTATGCAGGTGGAATAGGTAAGCAATTCAAGATAGCGGATAAAATTGGTGTTGCATTTACAGTAATTATAGGTGAAGAAGAAGTAAGATATAATAGAGTTTCTGTAAAAAATATGAGAACGGGAGAACAATTTTCATCTCAAATTGACGAAATATTTGGTTTAATATTTCAATAGTGGTCATGCTATGGAGTTGACTTCTTAGATAACTTGGGGATTGTAGAATTTGTGAAGTTTGATTGATTATTAATTGTGGAAAAGATTTCAAAGCATGTTTTAAAATCAATTTATGGAAGATGTACTAATTCGAGATATTAAGAGTTGCTCTCAAAAGGACCTATTTATAATCATATTAAACAAATTGGGATTCATGAAGTTCAAGTCTTCTTTGCCGCCTCAGTATAGGGAAAGATATGATCCTAACAATACCCCTAGTATGTTTGTCAATATAACTGAAAAAACTTTGAGGACAATTCTGGAGTTGGATAAGTTGCTCCTTTACACTAAGGGAGTAGAGCTTAAATTGTATGGACCTCATAATCAAAGACGTCTTATAGAATATATAACGAATAAAATCCTTGATTTTATTGGTAAATCTGATATTGTCCATATAAACAATATTATAATGGAGTTAGTTGATAATGCCGAAAAAGCTAACTTTATGAGTGTTTTAAGGAATAATGTAGATTTTTTACCGATTAGTGAGACTGATTTAATAGTAAAAAATCGAGAAGAAGTAGTTGATTTATGTCAGAGACTTGATAAGTGGGTTAAGATATCTTGGAAGTTTTCAAAAGAAATATTCAAAGTTGAAGTTAGTAATAATGTTCCTATTTCTCGTGAACAGGCTAAGAAACTTCGTGATAAAGCAAGTGCCGATATAAACAATATAGTTGATGGTTTTGTTGAAGATGATTTTGATGATAAAATAGGTGCAGGTCTTGGTTTGTACTTTGTTAAGTTTTTTATTGATGATCTTAAACAGAGAGATATTGATACGATATTTAGGCTTTACTCAACTGAGAGAAATACTTATGCTACTATAGCTCTTTTCTTTGAAAAATTCTGATGTTGATCTTTGATTTTAGAACTGTAGTATGTTTATATTAATTATATAGTATTTTATGGAGCCTAGCCAATTAGCATACGGTATAATCGCATTTTTATCCCTTTTAGGATCAATGTTTGCATCCTTTTCAGAGTTATCTCTTTTTATAGTTGATAGAGTTAAACTCCATAAACTTATTCTCAAAGATAAGAAAAAGAGTAAATATCTAAAGGTTCTTTTAGAGAATCATAGAGAAACGCTTATAACTATACTTTTCATGAATATGTTTTTCAACACAGTATTTACAATATCTGTTTCGAATCTTTTAATTTCTTTAAGTGCTATTGCTTCTACTATAATAATATCTGCTTTTATAGCATTTTTTGGTGAGATATTGCCAAAGGTTGGCGGTTATAGTGTTGCTGAAAAAACTGCGATTGAACTATCAAAAGTTATATATTTTGTGAATTTCTTAGGTAAGTTTTTGTTTAAGTTTGTTGATAGGAGATTAATACACCCTTTCATGAAAAGATCTATGTATCTGTCTCGAAAAGATAAAGCTGAACTTGTTGAAATTTTGAAGCGAAACACAAGAAATCCTAAGTATAGAAAATTTATGGAAATTCTGGATATGGATGCAAAGGATATTATGATACCTATATCGGATACAGTTGCTGTTGGAGTAGAAACATCAAATTTGCCAAAAGATTTAAACTTGTCATATGTTTTAGTGTATGAGGGTAATAGGAATAATATTGTAGGTGTTGTAAATCTCGATAGCTTTCTAAAATCTTATGTTTATAACACTAGAATTTCTGATTACATAGAGCCAGTTAATTTTGTTCCGGAAACTAAAAAAGTGTATGATCTGATACTAGAGATGAAACAAAAAAGTATTTTTAAAACATTAATAATCGATGAATATGGTAATGTAATAGGTGTTGTTTACCCAGAAACTATCTTTAGTTATGTTTTTTCAAGCGATGTAGAGAAGATAAAAAAATTGGATGATAATTTATACGTTGTTTATGGTGATACTACGTTAGCAGAATTCAATGAAATTTTCCTAACAGATATACAATCACAGTTTTATAATACTATATCAGGTTTTATAATTGAGAGTTTTGGTAGGATTCCTAATAAAGGTGAAAAGATAAAAATAGATGGTTTAGAGGTTATCATAAAAGATGTTAATGAAGGTAAGATAGATGAGATAATAATAAAAACCAGGTCGAAGTCAAACTCCAAACTTAAGTCTTCTACCTAGATATTCAGGTAAGCCTCTAGATACTATTTTCTTGTAAGTTCTATCGACGTCATATTGAAACCTTTTGAATATTATGCTTTCTTCTTCATCATCAAATATAAGGTAACTACCTAAATAAGAACTATCTCTTGGTTGTCCTATACTTCCGGGATTTATTAGGTATAATTTGTTTTTATCCAGGTAAATTTTAGTATTGTAAATTACTTTTTCGGAGTATTCTGATGACCATATTATCGGAATATGTGTATGTCCAAAGAACATTATTCTTTTGTTTAGTTGCTCAAGTTTTTTTAAGTTTCTGTTTGCTGAAGATTGTGTTAATACGTACTCATCAGGATCATATACACTACCATGAACGAAAACATAATTTTTGTAGTCTATAATATCACTTAGGGATTTCAAATATTCAATTTCCATCTCTGAAATTCTATCTATTGTCCAGAATATTGCCTCCGCGGCTATGAAATTGAAGTTGGTTGTTTCTCTAGGATTTAGAACTGCTCGATCGTGGTTGCCTCTAATAGCCCAATCACTACCGCATAGACTTTTCACTATATTTATACAAGCACTAGGATCTGGTCCATAGCCAACTATATCTCCTAGGCATATATATTTGTTAACTCTGCTGTAAGTTTCGTTGAAAAAAGTTTCTAATGCCTCAAGATTTGAATGAACATCAGAAAAAATGGCGATCACCATAACTATATATTGTATGTATGATTAAGTGCTTTCAATTTTTTGTATCTTAAGTTGAGTTTTGGACTTTTGGCTAAGTTGGTATTACCATTCTGGTAATGGTACATGATTTTGTATGAATTAGATCCAAAACATAATTCTAACAAGTATGTGAGCTTTATAAATATGCTATATCTTATTTTGGGGTATAATCATTTTATCATTTATGATGAAAGAAAATTTGACCACGTATCCATTATTTATACTATCAAAGGATGGACTTCCTATTATATCTCCTTTTTTTACTTTCATACCTTTTTGTATACTGATATCGTCAAACATACCATAAATGCTGTATAGGTTTTCTGAATGTTTAATTATTACTGTTTTACCAAAAATACTGAATGATCCTACAAATATTACTTCTCCATCCATTATTGCTTTAACATTGTCCTTTCTAGAAGTAACGATTTCTAAGAATCTACTTGATTGGTTTTTTATATAGGTTGCAAATGAGATAGGTAGTTGAAAACTAATTTTGATATTGTCATTGTTGTGGTTTTCTTTAAACTTTTTAGTTTTTGTTGAATGAGTTGTTAGTGATAGACTTTTTGAGAGAATAATTATCATACCTGGTTTTATTATGCTTTCTTTGTTGAGGTTATTTATTTTTAAAATCTCTTTAATATCAACACCGATCTTGCGCGATATTGAGAATAAGGTATCTCCTTTTTGTACTACATATATATTTTCAGTCCTGTTGGGTATAAGTTTTTTGGATGTATTATGTTTTAAGGGATTTTTAGATATTGGTATTGTCAATGTTTGTCCTACCTTAATATCTATACTATCAAGATTGTTTACAGATATAATTTCCTCTATTGTAGTGTTGAACTTTTTAGATAAACTGAATAAGGTGTCTCCTTTTTGTACTACATATGAATTGAATATCCTTATGGGTATTTTTATTGTTTCTCCTTCTTTTAGAGTTGTTATGTTATTTTCTTTTTGTATTAACCAGATGTCAACGTTGAATTTTCTAGATAAAGAATAAAATGTGTCACCTTTTTTTACATTGTATAGAAGATACTGACTGTATGCGTTATTACTGAAACAAATCCATACTATTATAACTAAGTAGAATATATGTTTAAGCACAACATATATTTTTCGGAAATAATTTGATTATTCTTCTATAACTCTTACAATTATTCCATCCTTTAGGTATTCTGCTCCTAGTGATACAACCATTTCGTTAGTTTGTAATCCCTTGACAGCAGTTACGATTCCATCGGATAGTATTGGTATAACTTTTCTTCTACTTACATAATAAAAGTTTTCATCATCTTTAGTAATATTGGTTTTTGTTACCACATATACAATATCTTCTCCCTCAATGTTTCTTATTGCAGTATTTGGAACATATGTTGAATTATAAGCAGTGTCAACTAGTACTTTTACGTTGCAAAACATTCCTGATATTAGTTTCCTGTCTTTGTTATCAACTCTTACCCTTATTTTTAGAGTTCTTGTACCCCTATCAATAACAATGTCTGTTGCAAAGACGTATCCTATAAATTTCTCGTTTGGATATGGTATAACTTCAATTATTGCTTTATCTCCTTTTTTCACTTTATTTAGGAATGTTTCGGGCAAGAAGAGTATTACTTCCATTACAGTATCGTTTACTATGGTAGCGATTGGTGTTGTTTGTGATACGAATTGCCCTTCACTAACCGTTATGTTTCCAACTCTACCTGATATTGGAGCACGTACAGGTGATAGGTTGTACGAGAATCCTACTACGGATCTATCAATATATGCTATAGTTGCATCTTTGCTAACATAGTTTCCTTCTGAAACTATTATTTTCGAAACCTTACCAGGAACATCTGGAATTGCTACTGCTTCATCTATTCCTCTCATTTCACCTGCTAGAGATATATACTTTTCTACATTTCCAAATTTTACTTTTGTTCCAACAACAGTAACGTCGACTATTTTTGTTTCTCTTGATTCATTTTTGCTCCTGCCGAATGATGCGAAACTTGTAGCAAGTCTTATTCCAACTATTACAACTAAGACTATCGTGACAATTATTATTACAGTTCTTGTCTTTGATTTCATATTACCCTCCTAGAAGTTTTTCTGGAGATTATCACCTATTGTTAGGTTATCTCCTGTTAATTTTTTTACATTTAATATTGTATTCACATAGTTTACCCAGGCGCTGAGTAAATTTAATTCTGCTTGTTGATAGGCAAGTTGTGCATCTATTAAGTCTAAGCTTGATGCATTTCCAAATCGGTATCTGGTAGTTATAATATCTAGAGATCTTTTTGCTTGTTCGACATTTGCTTGTTGTGCTAATATGTTTTCTAAGCTTTCTTTAAATCTGAGTTTTGTTTGTTCAAATTGCACCATTATTAGGTTGATAGTGTTGAGATAATTATTTTTTGATTTTTCTATAGAGTAATCGGCGTTTTCCATGTTGGCGTAGCTTTTAGATATGGGTAGTAGTTCAGATATTGGGATGTTTATTTGGATACCTGCATTCCAGTTATCTACCCAGTGCCTTTCGTTTTCGAAGTTGTTTGTTTTCTTAAACTCGTAGTTATAGTTGAAAAACAACGATACAACTGGTTTATTTGAAGCAAGTGCTACGTTTTTTGAATTTTCAGATATCTCAATAATTTTCCTTAATATCTTTAGATCGATGTTGTTATCGATAAGTTTACTCTTTTCTTTGTCAAAATCAATGTTGTAGTTAGAAAATACCTTTTTTATATCTTCGATATCTCCTTTGATTTCAATTTCATCAACTTTTGATACATCTAGTCCTAATAATGTAATTAGGTTCATTTTTTGTATTCTTAAATTGTTGCTTGCGGAGAATACGTTAGGTTTGTTGTTGACAAGCTGTACTCTTGCTCTTATAAGTTCTAGATCTGAAAATATACCTGCTCTGAAGTTTGCTTCTGCTACCCTTACATTTTCTTCGAGTCTCCTATCAGTTTCTACTGATATTTTGGCGAATTCTTTAGCAAATAAGTAATTGTAATAAGCAATGGTTATATTATATACGTAGTCATTTAGAGCCTTTTGATACTGTAGTTCGGATAGTTCTTTGTTTTTGATTTGTAAAATATAGCTGTTATATCCTAGATCAAGTCCTAGAGGTATGAGATATGGTACCCTGTATGATATTGTAGCACCGGCAGAGTAGTTATCCCAAAAAGCATTTGTAATAGTTTTTTCTTCAGGTACAAGAACTAAATTTGTTAATATACCAGATACGTTAGTAACTACGTTAAATCGGGTAACTGCTTTGCTAACGGATCTCTCAAGTGTTGTTGGGTCTAGTGTTGTAAATCTAAAGTTAGCATTGATGCTAGGTAGTATCAGATCTGCAAGTGATGATTTAATAGAGGTATTAGCAGACATGACATCATGAAGTTTTGTCTTTATCTCTTTGTTATTGTCTAATCCTATTTTTATAGCGTCGTATAGATTATTTATTGTGATATTATTCCCAAAAGTATTCCATAGAAACATTATAAAGATAAATGCTAAAGTAAATCTTTTCATTTTATCCTCCTTTGACTGAAGATAGAGCAAACTTATATACATCTTCAATGAAATCTTCTACTTTGTTTCTATAACTATCATTACCAAAAACTATCATCACTACTATGTTCATCATGGAACTTAATATAAGATTAGTAAGTAGTATAGAAAGGTTATCAATGTCTATATCTTTCCTTACTATTCCTTCTTCTAACCCTTTCTCAAGCAAAATCTTAACCTTTGATACTATTTGATTAAAATCTTGACTTCTTTTCTTGTATTCTTCACTTTTGTTAACTTTATACACACTGGATAACATGACCTTGTAGAAATTTATGTTATCTAATGCAAAATTTGAGTTTCTTTCGAGTATCTCTTTGAGATTTTCGCAAAAACTTTTATTGTTGTCGATGTAGTAATTTTCTATTGCTTTTTGTAGTATATATTCAAGTGATTTTTTGAGTATATCTTCCTTGTTCTTAAAATATAGGTATATTGTACCTTTTGCAACTTGACTTTTTTTGGCTATCTCGTCTACCTTCGTTTCATGAAAACCTTTATCAGCAAATAAGTTTATTGCCGAAAATATTATCCTTTCTTTTATGTTTTCTGACATTCTTACCTCGTACTGACTGGTCAGTATAATAAATATACTTCCAAAACGGAATTAGTCAAGTTTTTCAAATTTTTGTTAAAATAGTTTAGTATCATGGAAAAGATTGTGATGTAATAAGCATTTTGGGAAATAGTTGTATTTTACTGATTCGAAATTTTGAATAGTTATAATTGATTTTTTAAAATGGTTTTTATTGTATGAGGTTGATTTTTAGTTTTACATTTTTATTTTTGTTTACCTATGGTTTTGGTGTTGTTAATATGGATAGGAGCTACATTATACATCCTCTTAAGTCTTTTTCGGCATCTAATGAAGTTGATTTTCTTACATTTACTTCTGCTACTGCTGAGTTTGGTAAATATCTGCCTGAACCATTTACAGATTTCAACCACTTTTGGATAGCTAAGGCTGGTGTTTTTGGAGAGTTTTGCAGGTATGGTAATATATTTAGTGTTGTTTTATTTTCTGACATAGAGCTGATTGCATCTTCAAATAGTATAATATTGTTTGATCCAAGAGCATTTTATTGGCAAGAAGGTTTTTTATTGTCATATAGATATAGCTTATACAACTTTCAGTTTGGTTTTACTCATAGGTGTAAACATGATGTAGATAATGCAGATTTTGTTTCTTTATATGATGAGGTGAGAGCAAGAGTTATTATATGGGATAGTATATGGCTTAGATTTCTTACAAATCCTTTAGAATTGTTTAAAAATAATCATTTCAGACTTACAATAGTTCCATTTTTAAGAGGTGATTTTTATGTTTTAGCTGTTGATGAGAGTGTTTGGTATAGGATCTATCCTTTTAAATTATATGTGGATAACTCTGAGTATAAGGTTAACAGAATTGTGGGGTCTTTTTCTCTTGGTAATGTTTTGGATTTTGAGATAACTCAGAATTTTGGTTTTTATGGAAAATTTTATCTGTGGTATGATTTACTTGCTAACCGAGAAATATGGAGTTGGAATAGTATAAGAAGTTTAGTTGCGGAATATTTCTTTGAATTTTCATTTTACATAAAGGGTAGTGGAATTAGGTTATTTTTCTTTGTACAGAGCAATCTGTTGAGAGATCCCGCGATAGAACCTTACGATCAAGGTTATGTAAATTTGGTACATTTTGGCTTGAGAGCAATAGATGAAAAATTCTCATTGTAAGTATTGAGTCTGATCTTTTTTAAGTTAGTGTGAATTTAATTTGGAATTGATTTTTTTGAAAGTTTTATAAGCTTTGTTTAGGCTGCAAAGTGTTTAATTTGATTTTTGCTTCAGAAATTGAGCTATAAAGTTTGAAACTCTCTCTTTTTTCCGATAAATTAATATTGTTATGGTTAGAGTGGGGTTTACTGTTTTTTTACTTTTAATTTGTAGTATTGGGTATTCTCAAATACAACCTGAGCTTTCTTTTGAGTATGAAACTTATAGACTTTTGGAAGAAATGCCAGTTATTTTTACCGTTAGGAATGTTGGGTTTTCTGATGAAGAGTTTTTTGTGTATGATGATATTTTGAAAACGTTTTTTATCGAAGTTAGGACCGATAAAAATGATGTTGTAGAATATTCTTATGACTTTCTAATAAAGCATGATTTTTTTAATCTTAATGTTTCGAAGAGATCTATACTGCTTAAAAGGAATCAGTCATTTTCTGTTAGAATAGATATTTCGAAGATATTTGATATTTCCAAGCAAGGAGTGTATTACATAAGGGGTATATTTTCACCTGATGGTACTGCTGATAAAAAAGATGGTAAATCAACTGATTTTTACAAGTTAATAGTAAAACCGCCTAAGAAGGTAGAAGAAATTGTTTCAAAGGTCGATGCTGAATATTTAAGTTTACAGCAAGAGCTTTATAATTTACCTCCTTATGAAGTCGTGAGACGTATGCTTGATGCTAAGTATAGAAGAGATGCTAGAGAGTTTGTTATATACTTTGATTTTGATAAACTTATAAACATATTTCCAAGTTTCTCAAAACGATACAATGAGAGTAAAACTGCTTCAGAAAAGGCAAAAGTTATTGAGAAATTTAAAGATTATCTTACGACTTATTGGGAGGATCAAATATTGAGCTTTGCAATTGTTAGAACTGAGATAGAGGGAGATAAGGCTGTAGTTGTTGCGGATGTTGATTATAGATTGAGAAATACCTCCTATAGATTGAGATACTCTTACGAACTTTTTAGAACTTATGATAACAGATGGCTCATATATTCTTATGATGTTGTAAACAGAAAGTAGTTGTTGATAAGTCCAACTTGACTTGATTTAGAATTGTTGACTATACTTTTTACAGGGAGTTGATCAAGATTTTTAGTATGTTTGAGAAATTATTAAAGACGTTTTTTTGAAAGTTGACTTTCTGTTGGTATTTGGAGGTTTTATGAATATTGGGGGATTGGAAAGAGTTAACGATTTTGAATGGGTTTATAGAAAAAGAGAAGGAATGAATTCTGATATAAGATTTTTTTCATCTATTGACATTATTCAAAGTATGGATGATGCAGTTTTAACACAGGCTATTAATGTTTCTTATCTTCCGGGTATAGTAGGTGATGTGATAATATTACCTGATGCTCATTGGGGTTATGGTTTCCCGATAGGTTCTGTTGCGGCATTTGGTGAAGAAGGTGTTTTTACTGTTGGAGGTGTTGGTTTTGATATAAACTGTGGTGTAAGAACTATTAAAACAAATATTGAGTACAGTGGAGTATCAAAACGAGATTTGGAGGAGTTGGCAAAGAAGCTATTTGAGCAAGTACCTGCAGGGTTGGGTAGAGAAGGAGATATAAAGTTATCAAGAAGAGAACTATTTAAAGTGTTGACTGAGGGGGTTAAATGGGCTCTTGATAAAGGTTATGCTGAAAAAGAAGACATTGATAGTATAGAAGAGAATGGAACTATAGATTTTGCTATTCCAGATTATGTTAGCGAAGATGCTATTGAGAGAGAAAAAGGACAACTAGGTACTTTGGGATCAGGTAATCATTATCTAGAGGTTCAAGTAGTTGATGAGATATACAATAAAAAAATTGCCGATGAGTTTGGCCTTTTTAGGAACCAAATTGTTGTTACCTTACACACTGGATCTAGAGGGTTTGGACATCAGATCAATACAGATTTCATAAGAATTTTTTCAAAGGCAATAGAGAGGTATAAAATTCAGATAAGGGAGAGAGAGTTAGTTTGTGCTCCTATAATGTCTGAGGAAGGAAAAAGATACCTTGGGGCTGTAAAATGTGCGATTAATTACGCTTTTGTGAATAGGCAGGTTATTACTTACAAAGTTAGAAAAGTCTTTAAGAAGATTTTTAGGAACGTACATTTGGATGTTTTGTTTGATGTAGGACATAATACAGTAAAGGAAGAGATTCATACAATAAATGGTGAGAAGGTGAGGTTGTATGTTCACAGAAAAGGTAGTACGCGAGGGTTTGGTCCTAATGCGATAGGATTGCCAGATAAGTATCATAATGCAGGGCAACCAGTTATAGTTGGGGGATCCATGGGTACATTTTCTTACATACTTGCTGGTACTGATTTGTCAATGATAAAAACATTCGGCTCAACAGTTCATGGTGCTGGTAGATCGTTATCTAGAAATCAAGCAAAGAAAAATTTTTCATATGAGAAAATTTTAAAGCAACTCGAAAATAAAGGAATAACAGTTATGGCGTCTTCAAAAGCTGGAGTATCCGAGGAAGCTCCCCAAGCTTATAAGGACATAGATAAAGTTATAGAAACCATCCATTTATCAGGTATATCAAGCAAGATAGCTAGGCTAAAGCCTATTATAAGTGTTAAAGGTTAAACAGAACTATTCTCGTTTTTCACGATAATTGATGCTAGTATCTCTTCTCCTATTTTATTGGAAACTTTTTCTATTGCTTTGTCGCTTTTGTATTCACCGGATTCTATAAACTTTTTCCCTCTTTCTACTGCTTCAGGCCTTATATCTGGAGTATTCTTTATTGAAGATAAAGCAACTTCCTCTGCTTGTTTTCTTTGGAGTATTTGTCTAGCGTCGTCAGATATTGATACTTCATCTTTATTTATCTGGTTATTGGCATTTATTGAGCTTTCTCCTTTATTACCTACGATCTTGTTAGGTTTTATTGGTTCCGGACCACCTACTCCTCTTATATACATAAAAACCACCTCATTAGCTTCACTTCTATTATCGGTAATATTATAAGAATTGTTGAATTTTGATTCAAATAAATTTGAAAGAAATTGAAGTAAAAGTGAATATATTGTTTTGTGATCGGGGGCTATAAGTTGTATAGTTTAAGATGTTTTATTTATAATTATGCCAGTTTTGGAGGTAGGTATGTCAGGGCATTCGAAATGGGCTAATATAAAACACAGAAAAGGAGCTCAAGATGCGAAGAGAGGACAGTTATTTTCGAAGCTTGCTAGAGAGATAACAGTTGCTGCAAAAATGGGTGGAGGCAATCCTGAGAATAATGTTAGACTAAGGGTTGCTATTGAAAGAGCAAGAGAAGCAAACATGCCTGCAGATAACATAGAGAGAGCTATAAAAAGAGGTACAGGAGAGCTTGAAGGAGTTTCTTATGAAGAGGTTGTTTATGAAGGATATGGCCCTGGTGGTGTTGCTATATTAGTAAATGTACTTACAGATAACAAAAATAGAACTGCCGCAGAAATGAGAAAAATATTCTCAAAGTTTGGTGGTAGTCTGGGATCAACAGGAAGTGTTGCTTGGATTTTCGAAAAAAAGGGTTACATATCAGTTGATGCTAATAAGTATTCAGAAGATCAAATTCTTGAAATAGCAATAGAAAATGGTGCTGAAGATGTAAAGAAGGAAGGTGATGTAGTTAGTATATATACCCCCGTTGAAGAGTTTTCAAATGTTTTGAATGCCTTAAGGAATAAAAACATAGAAATAAAAGTTTCAGAAATTTCCATGATACCTAAATCAACTGCTACTGTTGATGATGATACTGCTATAAAAGTACTTAGATTGTTAGAAGAACTCGAGAATAGCGATGATGTCCAAAGTGTTTCATCAAATCTAGATGCAAGTGATTCCGCGTTTGAAAAATTTTCAAAAGAAGCAGCATAGTATTTGGAGGTTACTATGTCTTCTAAGACTAAAAGAACATATCAGCCTAGTAATCTTAAAAGATATAGAACCCATGGTTTCTTAGCTAGAATTTCAACTAAAGGTGGTCTTAAAGTACTTAAAAGAAGAAGACAAAAGGGTAGATGGAAGCTTACGGTTTCAGACGAAAAGTATAAGAAATAATCTTCTTTTATCTTAGGATTCCAATAAACTTCCTATTTACCTGAACATAGTTGTTTAGGTTGTTTTTCTATAAAAAGTAGAGTTTTTTATGAAATTATTAAGTATAAATTGAGTTTTATAATCTTTTCTGGTAGAAGACAAGACAGATTGATTTCTATTTTTAGAAGATTTTGACAATGTTGTTTTCGAAGATTAATTTTTTATAATCTGGAGTGATATATGGAAAAGAAAGTTGTTTTAATTACAGGTGCTACTTCTGGTATAGGTAGAGAAACTGCTAAGTTTCTGTCTAAAAAAGGATTTATTGTCTATGGTGTTGGTAGAGATTTATCAAAATCTCAAGACTTAAGAGAAATTGGTGTTATAATTGATTATATGGATTTAGAAGATGAGAATAGTATGAAGAGAGTTGTGGATAGAATAGTTAATGAGCAGAAGAGAATAGATGTTCTTGTTAATAATGCTGGTTATGGTGTTGCTGGTGCGATTGAGGACATACCTATTGAGGAAGCCAGAAGACAGTTTGAAGTCAATCTTTTTTCACAAATTAGATTAATTCAGTTTGTGTTACCTGTTATGAGACAAAACGGTGGAGGGAAAATAATAAACATAACATCTGTTGCTTCACTGATACCTTCTCCTATACTTAGTTGGTATTCTGCTTCTAAATCTGCTTTTGCTTTTATGTCTTTGGCTTTGAGAAATGAGGTCAAACAATTTGGTGTTGATGTTGTAGAGTTAGCACCTGGTGGTATTAATACGAATTGGCCTAATATTGCTATGGGTTATTTGGAAAGATTTTCAGAAGTGTCTGTATACTCTGGAATATCGAGAAAAATGTTTAAGTTTTTAGAGAATAGTATGAAGGTATCTCCTATTCCAGAGATAGTAGCTAAAAAGATATATAAAATAATAAATAAAAGAAAAACTAAGCCGAGGTATTTTGTACCTTCCTATGGTTATATCTTGGATTTTGTTTTGAGGCTAACTCCTAGAGGATCAATTGATAAGTTTTATGATTCAATTCTCAAATAGACGGGTTTTTCCAGCTTTACATTTGATCCACCTAGGTCACCGTCTTTTAGCAAAAATATGATGCCTGAAATGATTCTATGTATTCTATATAATGCATCAATAACTTTTTCTCCATCAAAAACATTCTTTTCAACTTCTATATCCTTTATTTTGTCAACTTTGAATTCTATTATTTCGTCAGGGTTTGATAGTATTGTCTTGTTATTTTCATAATCTTTTATAACCGTATTTAGTATATTTTCTATCCTGATAAAGAATTCAGATATATCCTTTCGTATTTCATACGATAATTTTGCTTTCTCTATACTTCTTGTGTTTAGAAGACCTGATTTCCTGGTAATTGGTATCATTATATCTGATTCTATGTTTTTGTAATCCTCAATAATTTTGTAATACTCATTTATTCTGCTTTTTATGCTTGTTATGTTGATATAGCTGTCATCAAGCTCTTTTTTTATATCAATTGTTTTGACTACATCGAATATAACGTTATACTTAGCTTTTAGTACTAAGATAGGGTATATGTTAGTTTCGTAAAATTCAATTAAGGCTTCTGTTATAGAAATCTTATCGTTGTATTCAACATATATATTTTTTCTCTTAAGTTTATCTTGAATTTTCTTTATATTTATTGAGTTTATAAACTCTATTCCTTCGTCAATAGGAGATGCTTTGTCTTTTTGTGGTTGTATTTCTTGTTTTTTATCATCAGGTGGTTTTTCTTCTATTTTTGAAATACCAACTTTTTCTGTTAAGTATCCTATGGTTTCTTCTTCCTTTATGTCTATGAACTTTAGAAGTTCTTCTGAGTTAAAAGTTTGTTCTCTTCCGAGCATCAATTCGACAATACATTTGATCTTTGGGAAAAAATCTACGTACAGAAATTCCCAGTTTCTGTAAAATAGTTTTTCAGTTTTTTGGAAATCATTTTTGGGTATATAGTTGTGAATTGCTCTAAGTCCTGTTGAAATTAGTACTTTTACTTGATCTTTATAAGGATACATAAGGTATAGTTTTTTGAATACATATCTTATGAAGTCTTTTAACTCTTCTGGTTTTGTTGTTTCCTTCGTTTGAGCGTATAGTTTGTATATCCGTTCGATTTTTTCAAATATTTCATTATTTGGAAACTCAGAAAGTCTATATATTAATTCAAAGCCTATAGGGTTTAGTGCGTTCAAACTTTTTTTAACAGCTAGAGTTAACTTTTCATCTTTTTGTGTTAGTAAGTAGCTTATTATTCTTAAATCGAAGAATGATGTCGGTATTTCTTTGACGAGTGTTTCGAAAAATTTTCTCTTGATGTAACCATTTAATTTAATTGTACTCTGTAAATACGCGTTTAAGAATACTTTTATTCTGTCGATAAAAGATGGTTTTGGTAATTGTTTATGTGATGTAGTTCTATTTTGAGATATAGTTGTTTTTTGAAGTATTTGGATTTTTTGTTGCTTTGAATATTGTTGAAGTACTTCTTCTCTTTTTCCTTCTTTTTCTTTTCGTATTTGTTCTTTTGCCTTTTGTCTTAGTATTTCTCTTTCAGTTAAAACTTTGCCGCCACTTTTTACAAATTCTTTGAATAACTTTTCTCTAGTTTCTCTATCTAAGTTATCTGCTCCTATGTTTGATCTTGTTTTATCAAGGTCGGACATCAGGAAAATTATACTATTTTAGAAATTATTTTTTCTACTAACTTAATCTAAAAAATTTACTTTAGGGAATTTTTTAATAGTTTTTTTGACTCAAGTTGAAAGAAAGGGTGATAGTTTAATATATTTATATAGAAAAGTTGAGCCGTTAGCTCAGGTGGTAGAGCACCGGCCTTTTAAGCCGGGTGTCGCTGGTTCGAGTCCAGCACGGCTCATATAGCATTTAATTGTAATGTCAGATGTTTTATCAAACTTATCTGAATTTAGGATGTTTTTCTTATCGGTTTTTTGCTAAAAAGTAGTATATGTGCGATTAGTTTGTTTTACTTTATTATCCAGTAGTAGGTGATTATAGTATTTAAAATGCCTTTTGTGTTGATTATTCCCACTAATTTAGTATATTTTAAGAATGAAGAATCCTAATAGGTTGATAAATGAGAAAAGTCCATACCTTCTACAGCACGCTTATAATCCTGTTGACTGGTATCCGTGGGGAGAGGAAGCTTTTGAAAAGGCTAAAAAAGAAGATAAACCAATATTTTTGTCAATAGGTTATTCTTCTTGTCATTGGTGTCATGTTATGGAACGAGAGTCATTTGAAGATGAAGAGGTTGCTAAAGTATTGAATGAGTATTATATCCCTGTCAAAGTTGATAGGGAAGAGAGACCTGATATTGACAATCTGTGCATGAATGTGTGCCTGATGATTAATGGTAGTGGAGGATGGCCTCTTAATGTGTTTTTGACGTCTGATAGAAAACCATTTTTTGCAACGACTTATATCCCAAGATATACAAAATACGGAGTAATGGGCATAGTGGATCTTCTAAAAACAATCTATAATGTTTGGATATCAAGAAGAGATGAAATATTAAATTCCTCTAATAACATAATTTATCTTTTGGATAAATACTTCAACAATCATGAGATGGTGACTATCGATACAAATATATACTCTGTCTCAAGCAAGACTATTGAAGAGTTGTTAGAATATTATCTAACGGTTGAAAATCCTAATTCTCGTAAATTTCCTACTTTCCACAACTTTATTTTGATATATGATTATCTTAAGGCAAATAAGGATGAAAAATTGATGAGAAAATCGTTAAGGGTGCTAAGAGAGATTAGGTTAGGTGGTATTTATGATCAGGTTGGAGGAGGATTTCATAGATATTCAACGGATGTGTATTGGATATTGCCACACTTTGAAAAAATGTTATATGATCAAGCGTTTGGAATTGTTGCATATTCGTTATTTTATGATCTTACGCATGATGAATTATTGAAACAGACTGTCATTGAGATTTTTGAATATCTGATTTCTAATCTTTTAGATAGGGAAGGTGGATTTTTATCATCTGAAGATGCTGAGAGTAATGGTTTTGAAGGTGAATACTACACTTGGAGTACTGATGAGATAAAGTTTTTGCTTGAGGATAGCTATTTGTTTTTTTATGATTACTTTTATCTTGAGGATGATGGTAATTTTCTTGAAGAAGCAACCAAAAAGAAAACTGGTAAAAATGTTTTGGTTTTTAAGAAGCGTTATGTAGATAGTTTGAGATATGATGAATATCTTAGGATTAAGTCCTTAATTAGTAGATTAAGGTTGGAGAGAGATAAGAGATCTAAACCATTAAAAGATAATAAGGTACTAACAGATTGGAATGGCATGGTTATATTTGCTCTTGCTTTGGCAGGAATTCTTTTGGACAGAGAAGATATGATAGAAACTTCTAAAAAGGCTGCTGAGTTCATAATTTCAAGACTTTATTTAGATGGAAACTTGTATCACAGATATTGTGATGGTGAGGTGGCAGTTGAAGGAATGCTTGATGACTATGCCTTTTTGGCTATGGGACTTTTTCAGCTTTACCAAGCGACTTTCGATGATAGATATCTTCAGTATGCGATTGAAATTACTAAAAAAGGTATTGAAAAATTCTTTGATAGTAAAAGCGGTGGTTTTTTTATCTCGAATAGTTATGAATTACCTATAAAAACTAAAGAATTTTCTGATTCTTCGTATCCTTCTGGAAATTCTGTTATGCTTAGAAACGTTGTTATACTTTATAACATAATTTGTGATAGTTTACTTGAGAATGTTATTCAGAGAACTGTAGATATTTCATATTCTTACTTTATTTCATCACTTTTGAGTTTTACATTTCTACTTTACTCGATAAACCTTTGGATGAGAGAACTAAACAAAGTAATTGTCGTTGATAAGGATGTAAAGGATGCTATTAAGATAGTAAAGTGCTTTCCGACAAATACTCTAATACTCTTAAAGAGTGGTTACCTGAATAGTGTATCAGGAATTTTTAGTAGCATTAAAGGTAAAGGATTTTTCGTGTGTAGAGGTAAAACTTGTTTACCAGAAGTTCAAGATGTTGATGATGTAATATCGAGAATTAGGAATTGTTGAAGATTTCTAGTGTTGCTGGATATTTCAAGAGATGGAAGATTTGTATCTTTCTTTGATTTTTTTTGAATATATTTAGTTTATAATGCTAGCTTTGCAAAAAGCGCTAAAGTATTTACATGCCAAGTTCATTAATTACATTTTCGTACAATCTGAAGCTACCTATTATTAGTGTGTTTATGTTTTCACAATTTACTTGGTCGGAGACTGATATGTTTCTAAATCCTATTTCTGAAAGTTCTGATTTTAGAGTATTACTTCCATCTGAGCTAGTTTGTTTTATTATTTCTACTTTTTGTATGTAATTTCTGTATTTACCAATAACTTTTGATATTCTTTTTATATCTTTGTCATTCATAAATGAAGCGATTAGTTTAAATTTATCATAGTTAAGTATTTTTAAGTAGTTTTCTATTACGGCATTTACAGATTTTGGGGAGTGAGCTACGTCAAAAACTATTAGTGGTCTTAGTTTTAGGATATCAAATCTACCTTTTATTCTGACAGGTAATGATTGTATGTAATGTGCTGGTATATCAAAAATTTTTCTTACTGCCTCGTACGATACTAATATATTCTCTACGAAATGCTTACCTATCATGGTTGTAGAAATGTTGAAAACATTCTCACTTGGTATATGTTTTACAGTTGCTATTGTTCCTTCGGAGTTTACCTCCGTTTTTAGTATTTTGTAAATATCATTTATGAATGTTAGTTCACAGTTTTTAATTCTTGATACTTCCTCTATTGTTTTCCTAGCGCTTTTTCTCTGACTAGATGATACTACTGGGATATTGGGTTTTATTATACCTGCTTTTTCATATGCTATTTTATCTAGTGTTTTACCTAGTACATTTGCATGATCGTAGTCTATAAGCGTGATGACTGATACTTTCGGAGTACAAAAGTTTGTTGAGTCAAGTCTGCCACCAAGCCCTACTTCTAAAACTATGTCGTGGATTCCTTTATTCTCGAAATATACCATAGCCATAACAGTCAGAAAGTCAAAAGTTGTTAGTTCTATATTATTTTTCTCAATAACTTCCCTTACTATTGTGGCTATTTCTGAGAAGTCTTCATTAGAGATATCTCTTTTAATACCGTTTTCTAAAATAGATATCCTTTCATTTACACTCAAAAGATGTGGAGATGTATATAAACCTACTTCTTGTTTGAGGAATTTTGACATTAAATAACTACAAAAGTACGAGACAGTTCCTTTACCTTTTGTACCTGCTACATGTATTATGTTTTTGGATTTGTAGTTTATACTGAGTAAATCAAGGGTTTTTTCAACATTCTGAAAACCTGTAATATTTTTGAACCTTCTGGAGTTTTCGAAGTCTGTAAGGGTATATATGTATTCAAGCGTTTTGTGATAATTTGTCTCTGACATAGCTTTTTCTCTGGGTGATTTTTATATTAAAGATTTTATATCCTGATTTAGTTTTTTCAAGTTATTCTTCATGTTAGTGATGAAATGTAAAATTTATTCATAAGCTGGTTGAAGTTTAGAAAATTCTTAATTTTGAGCTGTGATGTTTTTAATAATAATGTGATTTGTTGTTGTAAACTTTATTTTAAGTTATATTATCATATACTATATACTGGTAGGAGTTTATGGAGGGATAGTATGAAGTGTGTTATAGTTGGTGGAGTTGCAGGTGGAATGTCTGTAGCTGCTAGACTAAGGAGACTTGATGAGAGTGCTGAGATAGTAGTTTTTGAGAGAGGAGATTATATATCTTATGCAAACTGCGGTTTACCTTATTACATAGGAGGAGTTATAAAAGAGAGAGAGAATTTGCTAGTTCAGACTGTTGAAGGTTTTGTTAAGAGGTTTAATGTTGATATTAGGACTAGGAGTGAAGTTTTAAAAATAGATAGAGATAAGAAAGAAGTTTTGGTTAAGGACTTAAGGACTGGTAATGAATATACTGAGAAGTATGATAAACTTGTTTTATCGCCTGGTGCTATACCTGTCAAACCGCCTATACCTGGTATAGATTTATCTAACATATTTACCCTTAGGGATATAAAGGATACTGATAAGATAAAGGATTTTATTGATTTAAATAAGCCTCGTAGAGCCGTTATAGTTGGAGCGGGATTTATAGGTCTTGAGATGGCTGAAAACCTATCACACAGAGGTATTTTGGTTACTATTGTTGAGGCTATGGAACAAGTTATGGGGGTTATTGATTTTGAAATGGCTGCTTTAGTTCATCAACATCTCAAGACTAAAAACGTTGAGTTTTATCTAAAAGATAGTGTAGCTAGTTTTGATAAAGAAATTGATGGTAGAATATCTGTTAATCTAAGCAGTGGTAGGAAATTAACGGTTGATATGGTAATTCTTTCTATTGGTGTTAGGCCTGAAAGTAAATTAGCGAAAGAAGCAGGTCTTGAATTGGGGGAGAGGGGGCACATAGTTGTTAACGATTATTTACAAACTTCTGATCCTGATATATATGCTATAGGTGATGCTATTGAAGTTTACCACCCTGTAATAAAGAAGAGAATAGGTATTCCTTTAGCATGGCCTGCTAATTTACAGGGTAGAATTGTTGCGGACAACATTGTTTTTAACAACAAGAGAAAGTACAAAGGTTCAATAGGTACTGCAATTGCTAAAGTTTTTGACATAACTGTTGCTGTTACTGGTGCAACAGAGAAGCTACTTAGAAGAGAAGGAATACCTTACAAGTATATTATAATCCATCCTTCATCACATGCTGGATACTATCCTGGCGCTTTACCTATGTCTATTAAGCTTATATTTTCTCCTGATGATGGGAAGATACTTGGTGCTCAAGCAGTTGGTTATGAGGGAGTTGATAAGAGAATAGACGTTTTATCTACTGCTATACAGGCAGGATTGACCGTATATGATTTGGTTGATCTTGATCATGCTTATGCTCCACCATATTCGTCGGCTAAGGATCCTGTTAATATAGCAGGTTATGTTGCTGAAAATGTTCTAACTGGTAAGCAGAAAATAATAACGTGGGATGAATTTTTAAGTAGTGATAGATCAAACATTTTTGTTCTCGATGTAAGGACAAAGGATGAGTACGATTTGGGACATATTGATGGTGCTGTTAATATACCAGTTGATGAAATAAGAAACAATATTGATAAATTACCAAGAGACAAAAAGATAGTTGTATATTGTGGAGTTGGACTTAGAGCTTATGTTGCGTGTAGAATTTTATATCAGCACGGTTTTGAAGAAGTCTATAATTTTACAGGTGGTTATAAAACTTATGAAGTTGTGACTCAAAAGCAGGGTAATGAAGATATATTTGCTGGCTATAGAGTTGATTTATCTGATCTTGTAACTCAGGAACCGTTGAAAGAAGGTAATGGTATGGTAGTTGAAGTTGATGCTTGTGGGCTTCAGTGTCCAGGTCCTATACTTAAGCTAAGGGAGACGGTAGATAGAGTTCCTAGAGGAGCGAGATTAGTAATAAAAGCAACTGATCCTGGTTTTGCTAATGATGTAAAGGCTTGGGCTGATGTAACAGGTAATAAACTCTTATCTATAAAGCAAGAAAAAGGTGTTATAGAGGCAATTTTAGAAAAATCTTCTCAACAAACTATCTCTGATACAAGGGTTGTTTCAAACAGCGATTCTGCTACTATAATAGTTTTTGATGATGATCTAGATAGATTAATAGCGTCGTTTATCATAGCTAATGGTGCTTTGTCTGCTGGTAAGAAAGTGTCTATGTTTTTCACTTTCTGGGGGCTAAACGCACTCAAAAGAGATTCTAAAGTAAAAGTTGAGAAAGATCTTGTATCAAGAATGTTTGGTATTATGTTACCTAAGGGTACCAAAGATCTCAAGCTATCTAAAATGAATATGTTTGGTATTGGGCCTAAGATCATAAGATGGATCATGAAGAAAAAAAATATTGCTACACTCGAAGAACTTATACAGAATGCTATGAAAAGTGGAGTTGAAATAGTTGCTTGTCAGATGTCTATGGATGTTATGGGTATAAAAAAAGAAGAGTTGATTGATGGCATAAAAGTTGGAGGTGTTGCAACATATATAGCAAATGCTTCGAACTCGAATCTTAACCTATTCATCTAAGGGTTCATAGGATATGAAAATTTTATTTTCAAAGAGGTTTTGTGAAAACCTCACTTCCAATCCTAGTGTTATATCCAGTGGAATGAATATTTTTATTTTTGTAATGTAAGGATAAAGATGATATCCACCGAATACTCCGTTATATCCAAATCCTACGTTTAGTTTAGTGTAATTAATGTCTACTATTCTGATTTCTGAAAATATCTGTATTGTTGGATAGCTTAGTTGAGTTTTAAACATTGAAATGCATAACTTTTGTAAGAATTCACTGCTTACGAACTCAAGATAACATTTCAAGTCTAAGTTTGGATAAAATAGATTTAGTTTGCTAATATCAATTCCAGCTTTTAGGTTTTTAGTGATTTCAAAACTAGTGTTAAGTCCGCAACTCAGCTTAATTATTTGAGTTTGAAAGCTTACACCATTTATTTCAATTCTACCTAAAACTGAAATTTTGTTGAATTTAAAGCCACTATCTAGTATCGTTATGATGTCATATAGGTTGTTTTCTCCTTCGTAAATGTAGTAACTAGGGTTTACTAAATAGTAGTTTTTAAAGGATCCATAATCTGATAAATTGAACAAAGCATTAACTAATATGTTGTTATACTCTATGCCTACTTCTAGTTGAATATATTTTCTTATATCCGAAAACCCACTAGATAGTGTAACCGTATTGTAGTTGTTGAATGCATAGATGTTGATTGATATTATTAGACTAAAAATTATTGCTATAATATGCATTCTTTAGCTCTTCTTTTGTGATGATTATGCTTTCTTGGTTTTTAAAGCCTTTTATGATGAGTTTATTTTCTTTTATTACTTCTCCTATTACTCTGAACTTGAGGTTATAATGGTGAGATATTGTTTTGATAGTATCTAAGAATTCAGGATCGAATGAGAATATGCCTCTACTTTGGGTTTCTGAGAATAATGCTATTGTTGGATATACTGGTAATGAAGATAAGTCGATTGCTGCTCCTAATTCGGTATCTACCATGCTTTCGATGATTGATACTATTAATCCACCTTCTGATAGATCGTTTGCTGATGATATAAGTCCATGTTTTATAACAAACCTTGCAAACTCTTGTAGTTTCTTTTCAACTTCAAACTCTATTATAGGGGGTTTACCGCAGAGTTCTTTATCTAGGACCTTAAGTATTTCTGCCATACCGAAATCTTCTTTTGTTTCGTTACCAATTAAAGCTATAAGGTCTCCGGGTTTTTTGAATTCGCTATCTACTATTTTGCTTATATCGTCTATTATACCTACGCATCCTATAGTTATTGTGGGATAAATTGGCTTATTTTCGTATTCATTGTAGAGTGATGCATTTCCGCCTGTTACGGGTATATTAAGCTCTTTACAAGCTTTAGCTACGCCTTTTATGCCTTGTTGTATTTGATGTGATACGTTTTCATTATCAGGTGATCCAAAGTTCAAGCAGTTTGTTATTCCTGCAGGTTCTGCTCCTACGAATGATACATTTCTTGCTGATTCAGCTACTGCTACCATAGCCCCTATGTAAGGATGTGAGTACATATATCTACCGTTGCCATCAACTTTAATTGCTATTCCCTTATTCGTTCCTTTTATCCTAATTACGGAAGCACCAGCTTTGCCAGGTGGTATAACAGTGTTTGTTTGAACAGACCAATCATACTGCTCATATATCCATTTCTTTGAAGAGATATTCGGAGATGATATTAACTTTAGTATGGTTGATTTGTAGTCTTCTATGTTTACAGTAGGTTTTATATCTCTTATTCTTCTAACTTCTGGATCCTCTTTTGATGGTTTTAAGTAGAATGGTACCTCTTCTACGAGGTATTTAAGTGGTAAATCTGCTATTACTTTATCTTTATATTTTATCACACAGTGTTTTGTATTTGTTATTTTACCTATTACAGCCCAATCTAATTCCCACTTTTGTAGTATTTTTGATACTTCTTCTAGCTTTGATGGTTCCACTATTGCTAGCATTCTTTCTTGAGATTCAGATAACATTATTTCATAAGGAGTTATGTCACTAACTCTAACTGGTACTTTTTCAAGATTTAGTTCGATTCCAACCCCTCCTTTGGATGCCATTTCGCAAGAAGAGCTGGTTAATCCAGCAGCTCCCATATCTTGTATTGCTACTACAAGTTTTTTTTCCGCTAATTCGAGTGTTGCTTCTATAAGTTTTTTCTCAACGAAAGGATCTGCTATTTGGATGCTGGATTTATCCTCTTTTGAGGATGTATCAAGTTCTGCTGAAGCAAAAGTAGCCCCATGTACTCCATCTCTCCCTGTTTTTGCTCCGTAGTACACAACTAAGTTACCAATTCCCTTAGCTACTGACTTGACTAGGTTATCAATTTTTGTTATTCCGACGCACATTACATTGACTAAAGGATTTTTTTCATAAGCATCCTCGAAATAAACTTCTCCTGCTACTGTTGGTACTCCTATACAGTTTCCGTAATCTGATATACCTTTTACAACTCCTTCGATAGTATATCTTACCTCTGGTTTTGAAGGATTGCCAAATCTTAGAGAATCAAGAAGTGCTATAGGCCTTGCTCCCATAGCGAGTATATCTCTTACTATACCTCCAACACCTGTTGCAGCTCCTTGGTATGGTTCAACTGCGCTAGGATGATTGTGACTTTCTATTTTGAAAACTATTGCGATATCATCGACTTTTATAACACCTGCATTTTCTCCAGGTCCTTGGTAAATGTATTTACCTTCAGTTGGTAATTCTTTTAGTAATTTCCTGGTATGCTTGTATCCGCAATGTTCACTCCATAACGCACCAAACATCCCAAGTTCAACTTCATTAGGTTTTCTACCTAGGTAATTAATAATCATTTCATACTCTTCTAAAGAAAGGTTTAGAACTTCCAATTGCTTCTTAACGTTTTCTTCTATAGGTTTTACTTCAGTTGACATTTTTCTCTCCAGATAAGTTTTATAGCTATAATTATAAAATATCCAATCGTTTCTACTCAATTTGAAAGAAACTAGAATTTGATGAGTATTTTTAATTCCTTGATTTTTACTAGCTTTATGGTTAGAGTTATTATCTTAGTTTGGTAAGATAACTGTTCAGAAGTCAAAGCTTTTTCTATTTGTTAGTTATTTAATGTTAGTAAGAGTTAAGGCTATCTTTACATTAAGTACTGGTATATAACACCTATACCGTATTCATATACCATTACTCCGCCTAACCATCCTTGATATAATAGTAATAGTACTGAGAATGCTAGAATAGACAAATATATCCACCTAACTAGACTTTTTGCTTTTTCATCTTTAACTACTTCGTATAGTATTCTTATACCTAGTATTACAAGGTATATTATGCTGAGTATTATTCCTAGTATTTCATGAGCTTCGAATACTTCATGTGCTTCTTTTATAACGGGTTCTTGCATGTTATAGTAGATGTATAATCCACTTATTGTTCCTAATAATACTCCTCCTACTGCTACTATAACCATGAAAAGCTCTATTATGTCTGGTTTTCTTTTGGTTATAAGGTATAGTATTTCAGCTAGTAAAAGGAATATTGGGAATCCTATAGCGAAATGAGTTGTTGGTGGATGTAGTTTGGTAATGCTAGGATATACTTGTATTTTTTCAACTTCAGAAGCTGGTATTTTACCTTTGTCATGTGCGAATATTGATGTTGTTGATAATGTAACTAGTAAGATGGTTAGCAAAATTAATAGTGTTTTTTTCATAATTACCTCCTAAAATCTATTAGAAATGTTCATGATATCCTTTATAAAAAGAATACGGATGCCAGTCTTTTGAGACTTCTATATTTTCTTTTTTGAAATTCCCTATTGTAACGGGGGTGTATGTAGAACTCCATTCAAGTGATGGTGATTGCCAGGGATTTAATGTTGCTTTCTGATCTTTTCTAATAGATATAAATATGTTTACTACGAATAGTAATATTCCAATGAAAATTAGTACTGCTCCTACTGTTTGTATTTGATTTACTAATACCCATTCTGGTATGTTTGGGTAGTCTGCGTATCTTCTAGATATACCTAATACTCCTGAAAAAGTTTGGAAGAAATAAAATATATTTGCTCCGATGAAAGAAAGAGTAAAGGACCAGATACCTAGTTTTTCATTGTACATTTTACCTGTGACTTTTGGAAACCAGTACATTATCCCTGCTAAAGCTGCGAATGTAACTGACATTCCTAGAACATAGTGGAAATGTCCTACTACAAACATAGAGTCAGTTAATCCTAGGTTAGCTGAAACCATTGATAGTAGTACTCCAGTTAGTCCTCCTATAAGAAATGTGAAAAGTCCACCTAAGACGAATAGCATCGGTGTTGTAAGTTTTATTGATCCCTTGTACATGGTTGCAAGCCAGTTGAATATCTTTATACCTGTTGGTACACCTACTAGTATTGTAGTGTAAGAAAATGCAACTCTTGCCCAATCTGGTATTCCTGCTGCAAACATGTGATGAATCCACACAGTAAAGCCTATTAGTGATATAAGATATATTGCTATAACCATTGAAATATATCCAAATATAGGTTTTCTTGACATAGTTGCTATGACTTCAGAATATATTCCAAATGCTGGTAATATCATAACGTATACTGCTGGATGTGAATAAAACCAGAATATGTTTTGATAAAGTAATGGATCTCCTCCTACTTCAGGATTAAAAAAGTTTGTACCTATATACTTGTCTAGAAATAATAGATTTACCGCTCCTAAGAATGCTGGAACACCAAATAACTGTATTAAATTTGCTCCTAGTATAGTATGTACAAATAGGTTTACTTTTCTTAGGTTCATTCCTTTTGCTCTCATAGATAGTATTGTAGCAACAAAATTAACAGATCCTGCAGTTGCAGCTATTCCATATAGGTTTATAATGAGTGTATAAAATGCTACAGGACCTGCATTAGGATTATTAGCAAATGGTGGATATGCAGTCCATAGTGTCTTTATCCAGTTTCCAGGTATCATGGTAAGTAATACCATGACACTTGCTCCAAGGAATACCCAATAGCTAAAAGCATTTAACCTTGGAAATGCTACATCCTTTGCTCCTATCATAAGTGGTACAAGAAAATTACCGAATGCTCCAGTCCATACTGCTACTGCCCACCACAAAAGCATTAATACACCATGTCCGGTAAGTAGGAAGTTATAAAGATCTGCTCCTTCTTGACCTGCTATACTAGGCAACTGTATACCAGGATTTGTGAGTTCATACCTTATAAGCATTCCCATTATTCCTGCTATGAGAAAAAAAGCAAAGGATGTGAAAAAATATAATATTCCTATCTTCTTGTGATCTGTAGTAAATATCCACTCTTTAAGACTTCCTGAATACCAAGGTTTATCATCATGTTTTTTCGTATCTTTTTCTTCACTGAGTATTTCTTTTTTGATATTCTCCATATATACCTCCAATCATTACTTTTGAGAAAGCCATTTATTAAACTCTTCCTCGTTTACTACTTTTAGTACAGCAATCATATAGGAATGCCAACTACCACAGTATTCTCGACAAAAAGCATAATACTCTCCTTCTTTATTTATCTGAAACCACATGTAAGTTATTCTACCTGGAACTACATCTTCTGTTATCATTGCTGGTTGAACATAAAATGAGTGTACTACATCTCTTGAAGAAAGAAGTACTCTTATTTTTCTGCCTACTGGTAAATAAAATTTTTCCTCTTCAGATTTTTCGAATGGTTTTTCTGGATTGAATGATGTGACTACGGTTTTGCCGTTTTCGTATTCTATTTCCCATCCCCACATAAAAGCAGTTATTTTTACTTCAATACCATCTGCAGGTAATGTCCTTTGGTACATGAAATTTGCAAATGAGTAGGTTGCTAGAAATATTGCGAGTATAGTTGGAATTACAATCCAAACTATCTCAAGTGTAGTGTTACCTTCAATATGAGCTCCTTCCTCGTTTTTACCCTTTATATACCTGTATCTTATAACTATGTATATTCCTATTACTAATATAGAAACAAAGAATATTATTGATGTAATAAGCCAAACTAAGTAAGAATTTTCCCAATATGCTCTAGGTTGGGCTATGTTTTCAGCAGTATTTAGAAAAGGGAAAATCATTTTTGAAAGTAAATCCAATATCATTCTGTTCTCCTCCTAGATAGTATTATTGAAATTGTGACAGTGATTCCAACTAGGATAATTCCTATACTACCAAAAATTATGGTAGGATTAATTAGGTATTGTCTCGTTTTGATGTCATAGGAGTAACATACTAAGAATGCTAAGTCTATTATTGAGTTTATAGAAAACTTACTTATGCTTGCTTCTGCGAGTGCTAGGGAAATATTACCTTCTTTGGGATTAGACCCTAAAAGGTATCTGGTTATTTTGCCTTCAGGTGATAAGAATATCAAGACTAGAGTATGTACAAAAGTATTATCCCTAACTGAGAAGAAAAACTTGAAACCAGTTGAATTTGTAAAATTATTTAGGCTATCTTTGGTTAGTATAGCATATTTTACTCTAGGGTCTTTATAATTTCTTGAATGTAATTCTTTAAATTCTTTCATGGTTTGAAGTGTATCATTGTAATCAAATGATAGAACTAGAAGACTAAAATCTCTTTTTATATTTTGTATACTGTTCAAAGTACTGTGTAATGTTAATGGACATCCTGTTGTACAGTTAAAAAAGATAGGTAGTATTATTGTTGGTTTACCTTTCGTAAAATTTTTTATTGAATTTGTTGAACCATCTTCAGTTATGAAATTAAAATCTTTTGTTATCTTTCCAATATAGTTTTTTTCATCTATTACCATCACATTTGGATCTAGGAATGATGTAGTATGTTTCATAGATGGTGTTGAATATAAAATATTTTCTATGAATAATATCAATACTATAGCTAAATGCCATTTCATTCTAAAACCTCCCATATCCACCTAGTAGGTATGCAGTTGATGCTACTAGAAGCCAAGCAATGTCAACAAAATGCCAATACAAGCTACCTGCCTTTATTGGTGTAATGTATCCTAATGCTTTATTTGAGTTTATAAGTAGGATTATTTGTATCAAAATACCTACTAAGACATGAGATGCATGAATACCTGTTAGTGAATAAAATATTGTTCCGAATATACTCGATGATATTGTGAATCCTTCTTCCCATAAGTGTGTCCATTCGTAAGCATGGATAGCTAAAAATGTACTACCTAATAGTATGGTTAGTATAAGGCCTAACTGGTATCCTTTGAGATTATTATTTTCAAGGGACTTTTTTGCTTTCCATATTGTGTAACTAGATGTCCACAATATAAGTGTTAAAAGTCCAACTAAATAGTAGTTAAACTTAGGTATTGATAATATCCATTGATCAAAGTATTGTACTCTAGCAGATATGAAAGATACTATTATTACTCCAAATATTATAGTTTCAGCACATATAAACCATATTGTACCTCTAGCACCAAGTTTTTCATCTCGGCCTATATAAAATATTTCTCTAGTCCAACCTGCTGAACTGAATACTATTATCGCTAGACTAGCTCCTATTATTATTGTTCCAACTAATTGAGAGTTATAAACAAAGTAAAATAATATACCAATAAATATTAGAAATACCGAAATAGCAGAAATAAAAGGCCATATACTTAGGTGTTCTTGAGATTCAATTTGAAATCCTACATTTTTTATAGTGTTTTTCATGGTATAAATAATATTAAAAACACTTTTTAAATTCAATAGAATTTTTCTAGAACTATGAAGACCACGAATTACATATTTGGTAGTGATGTTCTTGAGTTATTTAACAGATACTAACCGATTTTGGTATGGAATTCTTTGTAAGTTTAGAGTACTTATGGTTGCTGATTTGATAAGCTTGAGGGGGTATCCCCCTTTTAAGATTACTTACTTTATGAGTATAAATTCAACTCTTCTGTTTCTTGCTCTACCTTCTTCTGTATCATTTGGTGCTATAGGTCTATCGAATGAGTATCCTTCTGTTGTTATTCTATCTTCTCGCAATCCGTTCCTTACGAGTTCTCTTTTGACTGATTCTGCTCTTGCTTTTGATAGTTTTAGGTTGTAGTCATAAGATCCTATGTTATCTGTGTGTCCTTCTACTCTTATTCTATATCCTCCAAATTTTTTGAGTTTATCTGCTACCCTTCTTACTATTTGAGCTCCTTTGGGAGTTAGTTCTGCACTGTTAAATGCGAATTCAATGCTATGTACTCTTATTTTATATCCATATGGTGTTACTTCAATTAGTATATCAGTTGGTAAAACAGCAGGTCTAACGGATGTTTTATTGCCTAACTTGTCTGAAATTTCGAAACTTAAGGGATATTCTTCTGCACTGTCAACTAAATCTCCGTTATCTCCTGTACCATCCCATATTATTTCTGTTGGTGGAATTCCGCTACCTTTAAATTCTTTGAAGACTTTTTTACCATTAGGATACCATATTTTAAATACCCAGTTTTCTATCTCGGAATCGTCTGAAACGTTTATTTTGAAAGTGACCTCATCATCAACTCCGTCATTGTCTGGTGAAAATATCGATGGCTCAAAAGATATTTTTGTTTGAGGTGGAGTTATATCTAATTTTACTGATATTTCAGGTGATACTGGTTTATTACCGTCTATATATTCTGCATCAGCATATATTATATACACATCATCTTGTACTATGTTTCCTGTGTTATCTGTTCCATCCCATATTATGTTTGTTATAAACCTTCCGCCTTCCATGTTCCAGCTTCTTAGGACTTTTCCAGTTCTTGGATCTTTGACATATATATTAAGCTTTTGAAGGCCGTTGAAATCGTCGATAAATATATTTATGTTTGCTTTGTCAAATATTCCATCGTTGTTTGGTGATATTTCGTATATATCTGAAGATATAAGGATATTTCTGAGTTTAGTTGATATTAATATACCTTTTATGTTTGTTATGAAGATATTTCCTGCTAAGTCTTCACCTTTGAGATAGAAAGTGTAGTTTCCGTCTGGTAATAATTTCCCATTATCTCCTAATCCTGTCCACACTATCTTATCCTGTGGAGTGATTCCTAATTTCCAAGTTTTTAGTTTGTTATCTTTTTGATCTTCTATCCAACACTCCCATTCATCTCCTGTTGTAAGATTTCTTAGAAAAAATGTTATATCATCTTTATTTCCATCTCCATTTGGTGAAAATATTAGGTATGGTACTGATACACTACCTATTGGTGGTGTATTGTCAACTATAACTCTGAATATCTTTGATGCTGATTCATTTCCTTCTATATCCTTAGCAAATACTTGTAATGTATATTCGCCGTCTGGTACAACTTTACCTTTTGTGTCTGTTCCATCCCAGTGTACAAAGTTTGGTACGTTTACAGATTCTTTTGGTATGAATAATCTTCTAAACAACTCTTCAAAGTCCAAGGAGAAATCTCTTCTGATTTTAGATTCAATTGTTTTTACAACATTACCTTTGTTGTCTTTGATTATTATTTTCCACTCTCTTAGAATACCACTTTCCTGAATGTTTAGATTTATTTTCACTTTATCTTTTCTACCATCATAGTTGGGAGAGATATAAATTGTTTTTTGTTCGGTTGCTGTTCCAAAGTTTAAGAATTTTAGATTTTTTGATAGGTTTACATTGATTGTATTTTGAGTGTTTTCTTTTGCTGTATCTAGGTTTATTTCAATTTTGGGTGGAGTGGAATCTATAGTTCCCAATGCAAAATCAAATCCAAACCAATGTCCTATGTCTCTTATTCCTGAGGATGAATTTACTATGTTGAGTAATGAATAATGAAACCTAATGTCAAGTCTTTCTATACCCCATTGTCTTTCTATAGCATATCTCAGTGTTGTTCCTACTCCCCATCCAAGTCTGTTGTTACCTGCTAGTCCACCTCCTTTTATTATTATAGTATCTAGTATATTTATTTTGAGTCCGCTGTTTACTTCAGCGTTAAGTCCCCATGCACCTAAAGTAACTCCTGCGTCAACTGAAAACTTGACAGGATCGGTTCTCAAAAACATTAAGTCAATACCACTTTTGAGAGTAGGTAATGATGGAAAAGGGTCATAGTTTGATATGATAACAGGTAATCCTAGATTCAAAAGGGAAGTTCCCCAAGAAAGATCCTTTAATCCAAGACCTGGGGTGAAATCTCTTATAGGTTTGTAAGTGAAACCTAAGTTTATACCTATGCTTACTCCACTAGTTGCAGTAATTCCAAAGCCTATGCCAAGTTCATCGGCAACATCCTTTGAGAATGCTAGTGTACCACCAAAGATATTAGGTCCTGATGGTAATCCATAGTAGAGTAATTGTCCTGAAAATGTACCTATTAGAGTAGGGTATGATATTCCTAGTATTCCATAAGTACCAGTTGAAGTAAATCCACCTAATGAAGTTGTTATCGAAAATTGCTTTAGGTAAGCGCCTGAAGAGGGGTTTATGAGTATTGAAGAGGAAGTTTCTGTGTTTGCTAAACTACTTCCTCCTACAGCTTGATCGTTTGCAGATATGTTGGCATTTAGAAATTCACTACCTTTTACTAAGTCGGCGAAAAGATTGTAACTGATGACACTCAAAAATAGGATTGATGCTACTATTTTTTTCATATACACCTCCTTAAGTACTTTTTATGTATTCTAAATATAACCATTTGTCTTTTAAAAATAAAGCTGAGTTGTAAGTATGACTTGTTTTAATAAAAAATTCGCTTTGATTTTTAGATAAGGTGTTAAAAATAAATTTAGCATGTCTATTTCCGAAGTATTATACTGAAAGTTGAAAATGGGTAGTATGGTTTTATGAGAATCGAGTTAATTGTGATAAATCTTATTTTGAAAGTTAGTTTGGTTGTTTTTGCGTTTAGTTCATCTTATGCTAATAGCATCGTGTTATGTTATCATAAGATTGGTTACTCTATGAAAGATATATACTCTGTTTTACCAGAGATGTTAGAGCTTCAAATTCATGAAGCAAATAAAATGAATTTTAAACTAGTTGGCTTGGATTACTTTACGAATACTATGGCTACTTCAGAATACACTATTTCAATAACATTTGATGATGGATGGAAGTTACCTCAAAGAACTATTGAATTTCTAAAATCTAAAAATACGAGGACAACATTTTTCATATATCCAAAAGTTATTGGGGGTAAGGATTTTTTTTCTTGGGATGAGATAAAAGGCTTATCTTCTAGTGGTTTTATAATTGGCTCTCATAGTTATTCTCATCTTTTTCTAAAGGATTTACCGAGTGATATACTCTACCAAGAAGTTGTGTATTCCAAAAAATATATAGAAGATAAGGTAGGTATCGAAGTGTTTGCTTTTGCTTATCCATTCGGTGTTGGAGATAGTTCTGCGTATAAACTTGCTTCAAAAACATATAAAGTTTCTTTTACAGTTGATGATAGTCCTATTGTGGGTAGTAAATCAAAGTATTATAAGTTACCAAGATATATTATATTCAACCATACTACTTTGGGTCAGTTTAGAGAGTTTTTAGATAGTGTTTATGGAAATTCCAATCTTGACTATAGGGTTTATCATGTGAAAAGTGAAGTAAAAGGTCTGAAGGCAAAATTGTATCACTTTCCTGTGGAGTATCCAGAATTTTCTGTTCTAGTTGTTCCTTCAATGTATGTTGGTCCTTCTTGGTTTAAACCTATGATTGATAGATTAAGAGAGTATAATGTTGATGTGTGGGTTTTTTATAGTGAAGTATATAGTTTTCCTTTTTACAAGTATGAAGTCTATTATGATTTGATTAAGGATATTACATTGCAAGGTGTGAGTAAGTCTCTCGAAAGTGTACTGAATATTTTACCTAGCAGAAATGTAATTATTATAACTTGGGGTGATGGGTTTGACCTTCTTTTTTATTGCTTTAATCGTATGCCTTTGAAAAAAATCCTGAAGATCCTGGCAATTAATCCATCAATTTTGGAAAGTAAAACGTTGATGGATTTGGAATCTAATATAAAGCTTTATAATTCTCTTATTTCACGTGGCAAATACGATTTTAATAATGTTTCTGAAGGAGTTAAAGTATCAGTTCTTCTAAACTTAGCTTACATTAGTCCTTATTCAAAAACACCTTTCAGTAAAGAGTTTGGAGACAAAGTTAATATTAAAGTATTTATTGATTATGTTGGTGCAAATATAAACTTGAAGTTTTCTCACTTGGAAGAAGAGAAAGTTAGAGATATTATTTATAAGATTCAATGGTCGCCTTTTCTGGTCTTCTCATTCATACAGCCTATATCCTATTTTTTAGGGTTAAACCAGTTTTGGAAGTCTATTTTGAAAGAAGGCCGTAGAATTAACTACGATCAGAAGATTTTGGTTATGTACAATGATAACTTTGAATACAATGTAAGAGTTATTACTAACGTAGTTCCATCCATAGTAGAGAAGTTTAATCTATCAACTGTTGAAATGTTTTTGTCAGGTGATGTTTTTTTGAAGATACTAGATTTCATCAAGAATTAGAGGTGACTATTAGTACTAAGATATAATTGTTTTTCCTCTGATCATGGTTAGAGTAATTAATTTTAGAACTTTTGTTGGTAGTGTTTTTTGGTAAAAGTTAAGATTTTTTGTATACTTAAGTTTGATGATAATTGTTTTAGAATAAAACCTTTTATCAAACTTTACATGTTACTTGTGTAATTACATATTTTAGGTATGCTAGTTGGAGTTTTTAGGGTAGCGGCCTAAAGTCGAATTTGTAGAACTCTTTTGCTTGTATATTAAATAATATCCCGCTTATAGTTTTCCTATCTTTTTTATTATCTCGGTAGGCACATAAATACGACCATAACATTATGTTATCGTTGTTTTCTTTAAGCCAGTAGTCAACTCTTTGGATTAAGTTTTCTGCTATATATAGCACTATATAAGTTTTCTCGTTTTGCCATAGGGATAATATTTTTGTATCTCCGTAATTTGCTACTTGAAACTTTACAAATCTCTTCTGATATTCCTTAGTTGGTAATAAGTATAATACTTCCATTCCTTCCATGAAAGGAATAGTTAGTCTTGATAGATTGATATTTGTTTTTTCATTTGTGATGTTAAGTATTAATGAATTATTCGATAATATCAAAAAGGATGATACTTTATCAATCCCTATATACTCTTTTGAAAACTCTTGTATGTATGTTGAGTAAACTTCAAGGTTTGGTAGTGATAAGTTTATATAGGTTGAATTTATGATTTTTTCGAAGTATTCCCTATTAGTTTCTGACATGTCAATCAAAAAACCAAAGACGTTCACCGATAGCATTAGAAATACGATTATTATTTTTTCCCTTATCATACATACTAATTATAAACTCATTACATTTGCTTTTTCTAAATATACTGTTGTTATATCTTCTTGGGTTAGAGTATTATTCTAACTTTGTCTCAAGGTAGTGTTAGTTTGTTTAAGTAAACAACTGATTCTGTTTAGTACACAACTGGATGCCATGTATATTATTTGCAAAAATATCTTTCCTGATGCCTTAAATCAGTGTTTTAAGCGTACTATAATAACATAGTATTTCATAGATAGGATTTTCACTTAGAATGGTTGTACCAAGATTTTCTGATGTTATTGTGTTTGAGTTCAAATTTATATTTTGGCAAATTCGTGTAAAGTTAGTGTTTTACCTACGGCTTTTTGAGCGTAGAAATGGTTCTTTCAGTGAGTAAGTGTTTATCTAAAAAATTGATATGGGGTCGTATTTTTCATGTTTCAAGTTACTACTATATTTTTGGGAGATTATGTTATATAGTGTGATATTGTTGTATAATCCTATTTTCTTTGAAAAGCGAGGTTAAATCTTACTTCTTAGAATAAGATTTAGAAGTCAAAATATTGTTTTAGTGAGAAATATCTATCACCTGAATCTGGAAGTATGGTTAGTACTTTTTTGCCTTTGCCAAGTCTCTTTGCAATTTTCAATGAAGCGAATACATTAGCACCCGAAGATATACCTGCAAATATGCCTTCACCAACTGCAAGTGCTTGTGTTGTTTTGTATGCATCCATGTCTGATACTTTTATTATTTCGTCTATTACATTTAAGTCAAGTATTGATGGAATAAATCCTGCTCCTATACCTTGGATTCTATGAAAGCCTGGTTTACCTCCACTTATTACTGGAGATCCTTCTGGTTCGACAGCAACTACTAGGGTATTTAGACAGTTCCTTTTTAGTACCTTACCGACTCCTGTTATAGTGCCTCCTGTTCCAACTCCAGCAACAAAAGCATCTATGTTGCATCCCATACTCTCTATTATTTCGGAAGCAGTAGTTTCTTCGTGTATCTTTGGGTTTGAAGGATTAGAAAACTGGTCTAGCATTATAGAGTTAGGAATTTTTATCAATAAATCTTTTGCTTTTTGTATTGCTCCATTCATACCAAGTTCTCCAGGTGTAACTACTACCTCAGCTCCATAGTTCTCAATTATGTAAACTCTCTCCAAACATAGAGTTTCAGGTATGACGATTATAGATTTGTATCCCTTAGCACTAGCTATTAAGGCTATAGCAATACCTGTGTTACCACTGGTTGGTTCTATTATAACACTGTCTTCTCTTAGTAATCCCTTGTTTTCTGCATCTCTAATCATCCCAAAAGCTACTCTGTCCTTTATGGATCCGCCTGGGGACATAAACTCTAGTTTAACATAGACATCGGCCATATTTTCGTCTACTAACTTGTTCAATTTGACAATTGGTGTATTAAAAAATAAATCAAGTATGCTATTACCTACCTCTGTCCCAGATTTTATGCTTGTTCTGTTACTTATATTGCTTTTCATATGATTAATTATGATTTTATATATTTGAATTTTTCAACTTTTTTAATTATTTATTTTTGATTAAGTAAATTGTAGTTTCGTATAAAATTTACGATTGGTAAGTAGGAGAGTTTTAGGTGGCATATACTGGATTGTTAGTTAATTTGGTTTTACTAGTTTTGAAATAATTTTTTGTTAGAGTTGTTTCCTTATTTCCTGAAAGGAGTTGATTGGTTTTATCTTTTGAATGGTTTATTGATTTTTTTTTAGAAAGGGTTGGTGTTGTTGATTATTTTTCTGTACTTATTTACTATTTCTAGGTACTTTTTTCTTATGAATGGATCTTTTATACTGATTTTTTTATCTGATATATTTGGTATTATAGCTAGTTTAGGTGGGTTGTAGTGTTTAGGTTTTTCTGCTTCTCTTTTTTCGGATATACCTCTTTCAAACATACCTCTTTGGTATTCGAGTAAGTTAAGTTCAGTGTTTTTTGCTTTTTCATATGCAAGTTCAAGTTTTCGTTCTTTGATTTTGTTTAGTATTTCTTCAAGTTCTTCTCTTATTCTTTTGGCATTACCGCTTATGTTATCTTTGCCTTCTAGTGATTTTGCTTGTTTGATTGCTTCTTCTAGTAGTTTTTCTATTTCTGAAAGCTCTTTTTCGTTTATACCATTTTCTAGCATTTCTTTTAGTGCTTTTGATATTTGCCTATACGTTTCCATTATGTCATTAATATTTACACCTGCTTGTTGTATATTCATTCCTTCGTTCATTTTTTCGTATAAGTCTAATAGTTTAGACAGAATGAATGATATTTTGTCAATTATGTTTTGGGTGCTTGATGATATTGAAAAGCTTATTCCAGATGATATTGCTTCTGTAAAGAAGTTAAATTCTTTTTCTAACTCTCTTGTGACATACTCTATTTCAGAATAAACTTGTGATAACTCTGGATTTAGTGAAAAATCATTTAGGAATTCATTTAAGGTAAGTCTAAAGTGTTTGATTGCAGTTGATACGTCTCTAAATTTATCTTTAAGTATTTCTACTGCTATCTTAGGGTATCGTAGTGCTACTTTGTCTATTTCCTTTTTGGATTTTTGTATTAAGTATTGAGATGAAAGTATATTAAAATAAACCTCCCAGAGTTTACTCTTTTGTTTTTTGTTTATTTCTGATAGTTTTCTCATTATTTCTTTGTAAATTTCGAAGTCCATATCTTTTAGGATTTTTGATATTTCTTTACTAAGATTTTCTTTTTGCTTAATAGCATTTTCAATTTGTTTTACTTTATCTAGAAAACTGCTTTTGAATTCTTGGCTCATTCTTGAGAATTCTTCGCTTTTTGTAAATTCTTTTATTTTGTCATCTATTTGATTATTGTTTTCTTTGTGTGATAGTTCTTCTAATTTATTTTCAATTTCTCTTATACTTGAAATAGATTTTAGAATATCTTTGAATTCCATTATTTTATTGACTTGCATTTCAAGTTCTGTTAAGGCTTTGGTTATATCTTCTAATTTTGTTGAGAGTTGTTGGGGGGAGTATTCTCTTTTTGATAGTTTTTCTACTATTTCTTTGAATTCCTTATCGTTTAGTATGTTGAGTAATTTTTCTGATATTTTGTCAAGTTTTTCAAATTCTTCTTTTATGCTTTTTGTTTTATCTATCTGTTCATATATATTTTTGATTGCTTCTGTAAGTTCTGTTAGATTTGTTGATAGTTCTTTTAGACTTTGTATTCTTTCAATTAGTTTTGATGTGTCTATTTTTCTTTTGTTAATTTCGTATCTTGATTCTATGATGTTTTCTTTTTGTTTTGATATTTTTTCTTTTGTTTCTTGTAATCCCTTATCAAGCATTTTTGCTATTTGAGAAAATGTTGGAAGATAAATAGTTCTCTTATCGAAACCTATGTCTCCGTATATATCTTTCGCGAAAATGGTAACTTTTACATAGTCTCCAGGTAAGAAGTTATATATGGTTGAATCTAGTACAAAACTAAAGTTTTCCTCGTATTTGAAGGATATACCGTTTATATTTGTAGGTGTTTTTATTTTTTTAGTTATTCCTATTAACGAATTACTGATTTCAATTTCCATCCAACTATTTATTATTCTATCGTTATCTACTATTTCCCCGTATCCTTCAAGAATGAATTTTGAAATGAGTATGAGATCTTTTTCTGGATATTTTATGTTTACAATAGGAATGTCATTTGTTCTAATGAGAATTTGTATACCTTCGAGATTTAAGTTTCTGCTGAATATATCTGAAACTTTTATATCAAATTCAAATTTTTTAGTAGGTTTAATCGTCAAGGTAACTTTGTTTCTGTTTAGATTTATGCTGACTTCTCTTAAATTAGGTTGTGTTATTGCATCTTTTATGTTGTGGGAGAACTCTAAGTTGAGTATTATTTTACTTCCTTTGACTGCTTCGATTGTTGGTATGTAATCATAAGAAGACAATTTTATGTTGTTGAAGTATATTTCGACAATTTGGTTTAGTAATGCTAGTTCAGATATGAATTTTGGAGTTAGTTTTTGAATTTCTTTTATTATTCCGTACTTTCGTGCGAAAATAGTTATATTTGTAGAAGATGTATAGAAAGATGTATTCAGAATGTTGTTTGAATTTGTTAGATAGTAAATGTTTTCGGCAGATGCAAAGAATTCTGCTTTGTAGGTAGGTATTAGTTTGATAGATATTGGTATTGAGGAAGATATGTAGTCATTATACTCTATGTGAGGACTTGAGAATAGAAAGTTGTATAATTCTTCTATTCCATTCTTGTTTTTGATAACGATTCCCAGTATTCCTACTAGTAATAATATGGTTATTAATAAAATGCCAATTTGGGTTTTTAGTAGCTTTTTTAGGGATTTACTTATTGTTTCTTCGTCTTTTTGTGTTAGGATATTAATATTTTTTCTATCAGCCTCTATTAAAGAGTCTATGAGAAATTGTCTTTTAGAAAGAATTAATCTTTCGATGTTAGCATTTGTTGTTGGTAATAGTTTAAGTATTTGTTTTAGTACTAATGTTATAATTACTGCTAAGGTTATAGTTATTAAGATTATGAAAATAATTGGTGGAATGATAAAGTTAAAGTCTAAAATAGTGAGCAATATAGAGAAACTCAAAGAAATTAATAGTACTCCTAATAAGGAGATGAGTATGTAGTTGAGTATGCTTATTGTTTTAGCTGATTTTACAAGTTTGGTTATATACATATACAGAAGTATAGATAAATTTACTATATTACTTCAAGAAGTAAATAGATTTTTTACTTGCTTTGTGTTATATATGTTTGGGGATGTATAAGTTTGATAGAGTTTAGATTTATTGATTAGAATTAGAGTAAGTATTATGAAGAACATAATTGTGTTTTTTTTGATGGTGGTTTTAATGTCTGGGTGTGGGATTGCTGTAAGAGAGAGCAAAGAACAAATAGATAAGATGGATATTGATGATGTATACAGGCTTGCTATAAAGTATTATTCAGAAGGTTATGTTAGGGAAGCAGAGTTTCTATACGAAGAAGTTATTAGAAAATATTCTGATATTAAAGAGCCATCTGATGCTCTGACTAGAGTTTATCTATGGTCGATATATGAATTAGGTTTTATAAACTATTTAAATAACAACTATGATAAGTCAAAGTATTATTTAGAGTTATTGTTTGAGAAATCTGGTAGTTTTGGGGATAGAATTCCCCAGGTTGTGTTAGGTCGTAGATTGTATTCAAAGATGAAGAGAGGGTTTTAAATGATAGTCCTCTTTGAAGAAACTAGTTCTGTAGAGAGATTAGAACCATTTTCGCTCGTTAGACCTTTACATGACCTGAAAAGTGGTATAATGACTGTGTATGAGAGAATAGCAAATTTGTATGACTCAGAGGTTAAGGTTATTTCACGTAAGGAAGTTTCTTTTTATTTTCCAGACAGTAAGATACTATCAGTTCAAGATATATCTAGAAAAAATGAAATTATCTTTCTTAACACGATGTATTTGTATCCGTCCCAAAATTTTAAGGATACTCTTAATACAATCGGCCTTTATAACGGTATTATAGTGTACTTACATATAAACTCTTCCGACATATCAGAGCCAGAATTATTGTTTGATGGGCTATACAAAAACGATGTTCAGATGGTAAGAGATGCTTTAACCGTAAACATTGATGAAGTAAAGATTTATACTATCAATAATTTTTGTTTTTATCCTTGGGATTTAGTTTATCTTAATACTTTTCTTATTGAGAAGGATTTTGAGATATTATCTAGGATTTCTCGTAGCTTGTATGCTACTAATATCGAGTTAGAAGGTAGCAAGGACATGATAATAATTTCTCCTAAAGCTAATATTTCAAAAGGAGTTTTTATTGATGTATCTAGCGGGCCTGTTTATATTGATACTGAAGCTAGAATAAACTCTCTTACAGTTATAACTGGTCCTGCCTATATAGGCAAGAGATCTGTGGTAAGTCAAGCAAGGATAAGAGAGGGAAGTAATATTAGAAATGTTTGTAAAGTGTCTGGTGAAGTTGAAGAGACTATAATTGATTCCTACTCGAACAAAAATCACGAAGGATTTATAGGGCATTCTTATGTAGGTCAGTGGGTAAATATAGGAGCTATGGCGACAAATAGTGATTTGAAGAATACTTATGATGAGGTTAAAGTTTTTATTAAACCTAACAAGATTGTTAACACAGGCTTACTTAAGGTTGGATGTTTTATTGGTGATTTTTCTAAGATAGGTATAGGGGTTTTGATAAATACAGGAACTATTATAGGAGTAGGTGCTAATGTTTTCTTTGAGGGTGAATTAGTTAGAAAATATGTACCACATTTTGCTTGGGGTGGTAGGGAACCTTACAAGAGGTTTCCGCTTGATAGATTTATAAACATGACCAGGGTTATGTTTTCGAGAAGAGATAAAGTGTTTGATAAATTTATTGAAGATTTGATAAGAAACTTGTATAATTCAGCAAGAGAATAGCTATTCCCAAACCTTATGTTGAGTTAGTAATTACTGGTAGAGTTTGTAATTTGAATAGTTATCTTGGGGGTAAATTCCATGGAAAATTTTATAGGTATCGGTTATAGTCTTCTCTATTCTGAGGAGGATGAAAATATGTATGATAGAATTGATATAAATGTGAAGTCAGATGAAGAATTTATTAAGCTGGTTTCTGAATTGATAAAGGGGGGTAAATATTTCTATTTAAAGTTTTACGGGATATCTCATGAGATAGAAAGGAGAGTTAATATTGTTATATCGAAAATATTCGAAAATTACTGTAGACAGGATTTATCAGACATTATATATACTTGTGTAAAGGAGCTTATATTGAATGCAAGTAAAGCAAATATAAAACGTGTTGTATTTGAGGAGAATAATGTTAATATAAATGATGAGAAGAGTTTTTTGTTGGGTATGATAAAGTTTAAGGAGGAGTTATCGGAAATCAATCTTCCAAAGTATATGTCTAAGCTAGCAGAAAAAGATTTATATATTAGTGTTGCATTTTATCACTCAAAGGATGGTGTTAGAATAGAAGTAGTTAATAATGTAAGTATGAGTGAATTTGAAAATAGAAGAATAAGGGAAAAACTTAAGAAAGCTATGGGATATGACGACATATCTCAGTTTTATTTAGAGCAAGGAGACGAACTTGAAGGTGCTGGTCTTGGTATAGCGTTGATAGTTATGCTACTTAAAGGAGTAGGAATTGATCCGTCTCTCTTCAGGATTTCAGGTCCTAACAATAGTTATGTTTTAGCGAGAATAGAAGTCCCTCTTACTGAAAGCTATGTAAGTGTTAGGAGAAAGTAATTTATCTATTAACTAAAAACCTGTTTAGCCAGAAGTCTGCTTCTTCTGGTATAATTGCTCTGGCTTTGAATAGTATATCTATAGCTTCATTTTTGTTACCTAATGCATATTCCGCTCTGGCTAGATAAACCATAGCTAGACCTCTAATTTTTGGCGTACCACTTGTATTTGATAGTAGATCCTTAAGTCTTATCTTAGCATCATAATACCTTTTAGTATTAAAGTACTTTCTGACTATTTCTTTTAAGTATTCTTCTATCTCATTTTCGTCTAAGAATATGATAGTTTCACTGTTGCTTATATATTCAGTTGTAGATTCTTTTTTCTGTTTGTTTCTAGTTTCTACTGTTTGAAAATTAGTTATGTTGATTAAGTTAGTTATAGTCAAAGTATTTGTTTGAATAATTGTGTTTGTAATGTAATTAGTTACGAGGACATTTTTGATATCTGACATTAAGATCTCATCTCTTTTGATATTTTCGCGATTATTTGTGTTTTGAATAAGCTCGATACTATCTCTAGTAGGTGATACTATAATACTATTGTGCTTTTTTGAAAAGTAGAAATTAGTTATCGCTCCGGAAAAAGGTATTACGACGTAGAATACATTTGTATCTGAAGGTAGAACATCGAAAAATATTGTTTCTTCTGGAGATAGCTTAGCTATGGGAGTATATCTAGATATATCATCTACTTGAGTTCCGAAGATTTTGTATATTAGGTATCCATCAATATTACTTACCTTATTCCACTTTATTATTGTATTTCTCAAATCTTTGTCGTATTCAACTTCGACTTTAGGAATTGGAATGAATATTAGATTTGCTGTAGAATAGTTTTGTTCAGGAAAGAAGCTTATGATATCTTTTCCTTCTCTGTTTGGAAGTATGAAATAATAGTTTGTCCCTATGTTAGGTGTAGGATCTGTTATGTAAAGGAGTTCGCCTTTTTTGGCAACATTATTGTACGAAAATCTGCCTATCATCTTGATATTAGTTATATTATTTGAAAAAGAGGTTACGTTGGATATTAGTACCGGGCTTCTGTAGATAGAAAATGATATGTTAGTGTCTGAAGTTTTCCAACTGACTAACACATCTCCATCGACTATTCCATAACTAATTAGAGATATCTGTGAAAAGCCAATGCTATTTATAGTGATAAGTATGATTACTAGTATCATGATAGAGTATAATCTCATGAGATAATTATCGTATTTCTTCAACTGTCAACTCAAACTCGAAACGGATATGTTTTTGAAGTGGTTATGAAGATAGAAAAACGACTTGGCAAACCATAATAATTATTATTAATGAAATTAATTAGGTTTTTGTTAATATTATTACTTGTGCTTTTTTTTAATAAGTTTGGTTTTTCTAATCTGGCTACTGAGTTTTTTACATACAATGGTGTTCCTATTGTTGTTAAGATATTTTCTACGAATTCTGAAATAGTTAAGAAGCTGCCAAAAGAAATTTTTGAAACTTTGACAAATCACATTTACAACTATTCGTATGAGAATGGTAGTTATATATCTCAAATCACAAAAAAAGGATACAGAAGAGCTGTTATGATAAATGATGATTTGAGATTAATGCTAGGAAAAATAATGTATTATCATTATTTAACTAAATCAATAAGTCCTACTATTGGTTACATAATAGATATATGGGGATTTGAAAAAAATTCTTTTTATGTTCCAACTCCTAGTGAGATTTCTAATGCTTTAAAGATATCTTCGCCTAGGAATTTGATATTCTCAAACGACTTTATAATACTAAAGAATAAACAGACAAAATTCTACCTAGTACCTTTTGCTATAGGTTTAGGTCTAGATAAAGTCAAAGTTATCCTAAGGAAGAATGGTATTAGTAATGCTTTTGTTTCTGTTGGTAATAGTTTTTCATTAGCTTTGGGGAGTAAAGAAAATTATGGTTGGACTGTAGGTATAATGAATCCCCAAAACAGATTGGAAAACGAAATATTTGTAACTATAAATATATCTAACTTAGGAATATATACTGCTGATATTTCTGAAAATGCTTTTGTTGAAGGTTTCAAAAATTATCATTCTATAATAAACCCTAGGGATGGTTATCCACCTCAACATAATCTTTTATCAGTATCAGTTGTTGATGATTCACTTTTAGATGCTACTGTACTTGCAAGGTCACTTTTTGTTATGGGAAAGGATGCTGGAATGTTATTTGCTGAGAAGAATAGGATAAAAGCATTATTTATAACTTTAGAAGATGGTAAAACAAGAGTGTACAAAACTTCTCATTGGATGAAAATTTTTGATAGAGAGACTACCAAAAAGGCTAAGTGATTTTATTTTTTCTTGACTCTGTAATAATTTGTACCTGCTCTCGATTTAACTGTTACGTTATAGTTCTTTTTTATGTAGCCTTCTATTATTTTTCTTTTGCTTATATTCCACATATTGTCATTTCTTCTTACCATAACTTCCGTTCCGTCAACCATTTTGAGTTTATTGCCAGGATATACCCAGTCAGGATCTTCCCACTTTTTAGGATTTCGGTACGTCAAAGGTTTATATCCGTTTATTACTGCTACTTTGTTTACATAAACCCATATGTCGTAGTCAGTTATGATTATACCTAGAGATTCTTGTATTTTTGTTAGTTCTGGTTCATAAGTATCTTCTAGTTTACTTATTATATCTGTTATCCTTGATTCTTCTTCTGTTAGAGGTCTTTCGAAAATTCCTACTTCATTCAGTAATAATATCCCACTAACTAGAAGTAAAAAGGTAACTACACCAATGATTAAGTACCTGAATCCTAACTTCCTGAACAGGTGTTCCTTAAACTGTTTTTTTGTTTCTTTGCCATTTTTGACTGAATGTATTTCTATTTGTATGTTTTGGTGTTCTTGTTTTTGGCTTGTTTCTGATATTTGTTTCGCCAATTTTTGTATTTCTTCTTCTCCTTTCGTTCCTTCTAGTTTTTCACTTTTTACTATCAATTTCAGTTTTTCAGAATATGGTAATGAGGATACTAGCTCATATAGTGATACTAATTCTTCAAGTCTTTTCCTATCATTTATTATCCTATTGTTGTCTTTTTCAAACTCCTTTAGGATATCTGATAGTGTAACATTTTTGTTGAAGATTTGCTTTATCTGGATTTTTAGTGAGTTAAAAACATTTTCGTAATCTTTCTCGTCAGGTGATTTGAGTAATATGTTTGTTGAGATATAGGGTGTTGTTTTTATTGAAAAGTCTTTAAGTAGTACATAATCCAGGTTATTTAGTCTTATGGAGTTTTTGTCATTACTTTTACCAAATACTATATTCTTTTCCTTTCCATCATTATCAACAAGAGGGATACTGTATTTATTGTCTTTTGATGTTATATTGACGTTGTTTATTAAGTTTATTCTGTCGCTTATCTCAACAAACTTTATACCTAGTGTGAATTTCTTAAAATCTTCGTAAGTATCTCTATTTGTATAGACTCTTAAATTATTTCTATTGTAGATAAGCCTGATGGTATCTATTAAGGATATTACGTCATTTCCTATTATACTTTTAACGGTAGTTAGTGGTATTGGGCTTCTGAGAAATTCTTTTTCATCGAATTCTTCTGTTGCTATAAGTATTTCACCAGATCTACTTCGTATTATGTAGTTACCACCAACTCTTATTATAGCGTTTTGAGGTAGCAGATGGTAGAGTTTTGAGGATAGGAGATTTAGTATTTTGGATGTTGTTAGATCGTTTGTTATTGATGAAAACATATCAAATATTTTCTTTCCACTGAAAGTGATGGTGAAGTTTCCATTATCGTATAATAGTACATAGGTTTTATACTTTTGTGTTATCTCTTTTAAAACTTTGCTACTTTCTAGTGCTTCTTGATATTTGTCGATAACATTTACATTGACTTTATGATGTAGGTTGGGAGATATGAATTTTATGATGACATTGTTTATGCTACTGGGTACTATAAAGTTGGTTTCAAATTCATCACTTTCTATCTGTTTTATTTCCTCTTTTAGGGATGATAGGTATCCGGATGCTATAATAACATTACTTATGTGGTTTTTGATTTTTTCAATATACGTGGAGTATCCTATTCTTATGAATGGTTTTTCATCGAGTGCTGAGAAACCTGTAAAAACTACATAACAATCCCTATCAACTCTAAAAACTCTTTGGCTGGGGTTGTTATTATACATTCTCACCAAATCAACGAATTTTTTAATAGTATTTTCCATAAAATCTCCTCTGATATGAAATTATAAAGTATAACTTTAAAACTAACACAATTTTTATTTGTTAGAAATAATGTATAAAGTTGTGTACTTGATGTGCTTTAGCAGGAAAATTATACTTACCTAATTGTTTTTAGACTTTGTTTGACTTAAGTAACAGGACTTTCATTAGTTCAAATGTTGTTTTAGTTTAGTAGAGGTATTTAAGTATCTTTTGAGATTTTATGTTGCACTTGTTTTGGAATATAATCTTGATGAGATAGATATTACGAATATTATAAGTAGCACTGATATTATTCCTGATATTCCTGCGGTGTTGTAGAGTATATCGTTTTTTAATGTGTTAGCATATATTGATATTCCTGCTGTACCATTAAGTACTCCATGCATCATTGAAGAGAGTACAACGGAGCCAGATTTTTCTCTAAAATAGTTCATTACGAATGAGAATACTATGCAGAAACCTATCATAAGGAATATACCTTCAAAGGGATGATTAGGAAAGTTGTGTCCCATTACTATTATAGGTGCGTGCCATACTCCCCATATAAGACCAGTAATTAGAGAAGATTTTATGAATCCAAACCTTTTAAACTCTTCGAATAAGAGTCCTCTCCATCCTAGTTCTTCACCAAATGCTGCTATTGCGTTGATGCTTATACCTGCTATGGTACCTGATAGCAGTATTATTAAATACAGTATCCAGATGTTATAGTTAAGATATTTACCAATTTTATCGAATTGGCTCATGATTTCTGACAATTGATTGTTATCTCTTATGTTTTTGTAAAATTCGAGTATGCTGTTTTTGAATTGTTCCCAATTTGTGTTCAGTCCTGAACCCATAAGTGTTGCTATGAGTATGTTGATTATTACTATTAACAGTACGCTAAATATTCCTAATATCCACCAGGTATTGAATTTGAATCTTATTCCTAGATCAAAGACCTTACCTCCTGATAATCTTTGGGATATTATTGCACCTACAGCAGGTCCTAACATATATGCTACTAATAATAGTGTAATTAACAACCTGTATTCACTTTGTGAATATATTCCGCTAATCCATAAAAGTAGAGCAATAGACCAGCTAAATGTAAATGAAATCAATAAAAATATTATAAGTCTTCTACTCATACAAACCTCTGAAAGATCTTGCAATATTGTAATGAATGTTTGATTTTGTAATCAAAATACTTTTTCTTGCCAACGAAGTCTAAAATTTGATGAAAAGGAGTTGTGGTTGATGTTTTTAGTGAGATAAAAGTTTTTGCTCTGGGAAATATTTGGAATTTAAATTTTGAAAGGATGTAATCAATCTCTTGAGTAGTAGGATCTATAAGTTTCTTGTGCATTTCAGAAGAAATTGGTGGAGAATTTGGAGTTTTCGGATGAAACTTTCTAAGAGTATATACACAAGTACACTGTCTTCTTAGTCAAATGTTTTATCTTTAGATAAGAGGATAATTGTCTTATAGGGGGTGTTTCATTATCATAGTATCTTGCAGACCTCTTGACTCTTGATAACTAAACATATTATCATTCTAAATAACCACCTAGAAATTCTAGGTTTTACTATAGTTACATAACTAAGCTTGATGATGTATTGAAAAATGATTTACTATTCATCTGGGTATATGTTGTTTTTAGTAGGAGATCCATATGATTATTTTATTTTTATCGTTATCAATAGTGTTTTTAATACAGCTTTTAGATAAATCCTTACTGGTAGTTCGTAAAATGTTTGATACTGAGAGTAAGCCAACTTTAGTTTTAGGTATATTCATAAGTTCGTTAGTTATAATTTTGATACCAGTTTTAATTGGATATTTACTTAACAAATTTGTACCAAAAGCATCTCTTGTACTTGCTAGTGGGCTTATTTTTTTAATGGTTGGTTTATTTATGATTTTTGAGAAAGATGAGGAGATTAAAGAAAGGTTTTCAAAACTACCGTCTTTGTTTAGAGTCATTACAAATCTTGTTGGATCAGAGCTTGGAGAAAAAACCCAAATACTTGTAATTGGGGTTATTCTAAACTCAAAGGAAACATTTTTTACTTTTGTTGGAGCAACAATAGGATTCCTGATTCCTAATCTTTTAGTTTTGTTTCTTAGAAGGCAACTACTAGAAGAAAGGATAAAAATGGTTTTAAAGTATATTGTATCATTCATATTGATAGCATTAGGAATTATAGTGCTTCTTGAGTATTCGGGTGCTTTTGTGTTTTGATTACTGCGTTTGTTTGGTAAATTTTTATAAGAAGTTCTATTCCTCGGATTTAGATTGAGAGAACTTGAAACTTGGTAGTATTATTTTTATCATATCTAACTAACTAGTAAGTTAATAGGGTAGTTTATGGAATCTCCTAAGGATAAAATAATGAATTGTGCTATAAGTTTATTTTCGACCAAAGGTTTTGATGCTACTTCAGTTGATGAGATTGCTAAGGAATCTGGTGTTAATAAGGCTATGATTTATTACTATTTTTCTAGTAAAGAGGGGCTTCTTAATAGTATCATAAGGAAAGGAGTTAACGAATTTAATGAGTTATTTGAGAAAATAGATATATCGAATTTTTCTTCTCCAAAGGAGTTTGTAAGCGAAATAGTTAGAACTGCTATAAAGCATTTAAACAGGCATATAAGTATGGCTAAAGTGTTTTTTAGAGAAGGACTTATATACAAAGATGTTATTGGTACTACGATAACAGAAACTATTTCTTTAGTACTCGATAAGTTTATATCAAAAATGAGAGAGAAGTTTAACATACCAGATTATATTTCTTTTGTGGATCAAGTTATTATAACAAATTTAGTTGTGGGGGTTATTGATCTACGGACAAGGATTTCAGAGCAAAATCAAGAGGAATTCGAAGCTTCTGAGGAACAATATTGTGATAAAGTTTCCGAGATAATTTATTTTCTTTTGATGCCTAGGGAGGCTTTATGAAGGGATATATTGAGAGATTTTTTAGTTGGGTTGTTAAGAAGAGTGATTGGGTTATAGTATTGGTTTTTGCTTTTTTAGTTGTTTTATCTTTTGGAATATTTAAATTATATATAGACAATGATTTGCTAAACTGGTTTTCAAGTGAGGATAGAATAGCGAGTTTGACTCGTTATGTGAATGAAAAATTTAAGAACAACAATCCTATACTTATTATGGTAGAGTTTGAAGATGATGTGTTTAGTAAGAGTAATTTGATTTTTGTAAGAGAACTATCGAGGTTTATAGAGGGTATTGAAGGAGTTTCTGGAGTTATCTCTATTACAGAGGTTGAGGATATAAGAACTACGAGAGAGGGTATAGTTGTAGAAAAGTTATTTCAGGAAGAGATACCCAGTGGTAGAGAACTTGATATACTTAGAACTTATGTGATGTCAAGAGAGAGTTATAAGGGGTCTTTAGTTTCTCTAGATAGTAAGTCGGTAAATATTGTAGTGATACCAGAGGCAGATTTGAAGTCTGATATCGTTGCTCGTAAAGTGAGATCTGAGGTTGATGGATTCATAAAGAATAGCAACGTAAGATGTGATGTGTATTATGGTGGTTCTCCGATGCAAATTAATTCTATGTCTAAATTGGTATCGGATAATATATTGAAACTTATTCCAGTTGTATCAATTATAGTGCTTGTAACTTTATCTTTATCCATGAGGACACTAGTAGGTACTTTTCTACCGCTTGCTACTGTTTTGATTGCTTTAGCTATGGGTATGGGTATTATGGGATATTTAGAGTATCCCTTAACAACTTTTGGTGTTGCAATACCTGTTATACTTATAGCAGTAGGTAATGCTTACTCTATACACGTTATAAACGAATACTACGAAAAATTAAGTCAGATAGGAGATAAAGATGAAGCTATAGTAAGAACCATGGTTAGAATTTTCATACCTGTACTTATGAGTGGACTGACTACTATTGCTAGTTTTGTATCAATAGGGCTTGCAAATGAAATGATATCTTCCAAAAACTTTGCTACAGTTTCTTCTTTAGGTATAGGTATTGCTACAGTGCTGACGTTAATTTTTGTCCCAGCAATTCTAACGAAATTGAACCTAATTCATATAAAACATCACCATGAGAATACAAGTAAATTAATGATGTACATATCTAGATTAGTCTTTAGTGCTAGGATACCTATACTGTTTGTTTTTATTATTGTTGCTTTGTTGTCGATATATTTTATTTCAAAAATACATGTAGAGGTTGACTATCTGAGATATTTTGATAAAGATACGGAACCAAGAAAGGTTGCTGAAGTGATAAACAAAAACTTTGATGGATTTTTTGAGTTTAAGACATATATAAAGGGGGACATTCAAGATCCAGTATTGTTGAAAATTATGTACATAATAGAAGAAGAACAGAGGTATTACCTGAATGGTAAGAGTAAACCCCAATCAATATCAGAGATAATAGCAAAGTTAAACGAAGGAATGGTTGGCCTTAAATCAATACCAGATACTAGGTATGAAGTTCAAAATCTTTGGTTTTTCATAGAAGGAAGTAAAAATGTTTCGAGAGTTGTGTCTGAAGATAAAGATGAGGTAGTAATAAATATGCTTATAGGTGGTATGTCATCTACCAAAAGATATGAGCTCATCGAGATGACTAAAAGACTTCTTTCAGAGTATTCAAATTCTATACTCATAAGTCCTATGGATGATATAGAATATACTTCAGAAATAATATCAAAAGCTATATATAACAGAATTCTCAGAGTAGGTATTACAAACACTCTTTCAAAAGAAGATTTCAAAAACCAAATAAAATCAGTTGTTAAAAATTATCTGTCTCAGAATATGCTACTTTCTACAGATTATGAGGGGAGGAGGGTATTTATTAATAAATTCTCAAAGTATATTTACGATACTTTGAAAATAGATGAAAAGTTAGTTTCTGCTGAGGATATGATGTATGCTTTATCTCCTAGTGTTTGGAATAAAATACCTATACCTTCTAAAACAAATAAGAACTCTTTTAATGTAATTAAAGAATCTGAAGTTATTGGGATTGCTAGGCTATTTACGAATATAGAGAATAAGCTACTACAAAATCAGTTAACAAGCCTTGTTATTATAATATTAGCTGTTTTGATAATGAATTTCTTTGCGTTTAGATCTTTTCTTGAGGCTCTTATATCCATAGTTCCTATAATATTTACCTTGCTTGTCAATTTTGGTGTTATGGGACTGTTTGGTATATACCTAGATTTTGTAACGGTTACAATAGCATCAATAGCTGTTGGTGTTGGTATTGATTATACTATACATTTCATATCAAGATATGTATACGAGGTTAAGAATGGTTTAGACTATGAAAGAGCATTCTATACTACATTTTCTACAACTGGTAAGGGTATAATTGCTAATGCTTTGGCAGTAGGGTTAGGATTTGCTACTCTACTAATCTCAGATATAGTACCTTTGAGAAATTTTGGCCTTATGATGTTTCTTACAATGTTAGTAAGTAGTATTTCAGCTTTGACACTATTACCTATATTCATAATAGCGTTAAAGAAGAGACTTAGGCTAGTTTAGCTGTGTATTCTTTAAGCTAAAGTTTAGTAAACGGCTTAGTGTAGATATTTAAAAAGCATAATTTTGGTTTTAAGTGGTAAAAAAAGTGTTGTTACAGAAGCTTAATTCAGGTAAAGCATCACTTGAATTAGTAGTTATAAATAGTACATAATTCTAGTAGAATTTTAAGGAGGTCTTGTATGAATCGTATTATAGTACCTTCGATTTTGGTATTTTTATGTACGAGTATATTATTTGCTTCTGAATCGAGGCTAATAGGATTGAATTACTTCAATTCTTACCCGGAAGTAGGTACATTGTTTTTAGTTGAAGATCCTTTTAACATTACTTACGTTTCAGGTTACGTTAACTATGATACGAATTTTATTATACTTGAACCTAGGCAAGGGGCTTTGGGAATATTCAATAACTCTTATGGATTGTTGAAATATGCTTTGGTAACGCCGATTGAAAGGCTTAACTTTTCTGTGATATTCAATTATTCGTATCCGGAATTAAGTTTAATAACTAATATTGCTATTTCTGATCCTTTTGATCTGCTAGATCATTTAAGAAATAGGATTGATGTAATAGTGGGCATAAGTGGTATTTTGGGTATAAAGATGCTAAAACCATACATAGGATTTGGGTATGCTAGTGACTTTACTAATGTGAATATATCCTATTATCAAGGAGATACTATAACTAACAAAATTTCTCAGAATCGTTCGATACAACAGATTAAACTCATACTTGGTAGTGTAGTTGATTTGTCTTTTATTTCAGTTGATGCTGGTGTAAAGTTGTATCTTCCTTATGCTGAGGTATCATTTAAAACAAACAATCCTACTATAAACAATTATCAAAACTTCCGTGAGAATAAAACGGAAGGTGCTTTTGGGTTTGACATATCCCTACAGCCTAAGTTGAAGTTTTCAGCTAATTCATATCTTATGGGTTTTGCAAGGTACTTTAGTTATGCATTACCTGCTAAGGAAACAGTAATAGTTGATATTGATGGTAATGGTACTCCAGAGTCACAAACTAATATATCAAAAGGCTTACAAAATGTTGTGATTAACGCTGGAGCGTCTTATAACTTATATATAAACAATCTATTTATTTCTTTTGGAGCTTCTTTTGGAATTCGTAATCTTTACTTAAAACTCAATGACCAAACAGAATTGAATGGTTCTACGTTTGTACCAGTTTTTGTATCTTTTGAAGTTCCTTTTGTTGATTGGTTTGTAATTAGGAGTGGAGTTTCAAAGAGCATATATCGAGTAACTTACTATGGGAGTGATTCAAAGCAGACTAGTGGTGTGATATCTGATTTATCGTTGGCAACGCCTTTATCATCATTATCATTGGGGTTTTCGATCAAGCCTTTGAAGGATTTATCTCTAGATTGGGTAGTTAGTTACAATTTTTTGGATGGAGTATTAGTTAATGGAACTCTACCTTGGATATTAAGTGGGGATAGTGGATTTAACAATATTACATCACTTTGGAGTATTGAATATAGAATACCATAGTATTTTTTGTAGGGGTTATTGGCCCCTTTTTAGGATTTACTATTTCTTGAATGCTAAGAAGTTTTAGTTAGATTATTTTCTTTGATTTGAGATAGCTAACAACTTAAGAATATATATGTTTTAGGAGATTTTGATGAGAATAGCTTATTTTGGTTCAGGAGTTTTCTCTAGGTATGTTTTGGAAGGAATATTGAGTAGTAGCTATGGAGATAGTGTGAAGCTTATCATAACGAAGCAAGATAAGCATAAAGGTAGAGGTAAAATTTTATTGCCTACACCTGTCAAAGATTTGGCTTTATCTAGGGGTATAGACTACGTAGATAACTATGATATTAAATCTCGAGAGTTTGTTGAATTTCTGAAAAGCGGAGATTTTGATGTATTTCTGGTATGTGATTATGGGAAAATAATACCGAGGAGTGTTTTTGAAATTCCTGTTAGAGGTAGTGTTGGAATACATCCATCTTTATTGCCTAGCTATAGGGGGCCATCTCCTATACATTATGCTATACTGAATGGTGATAAAAAAACAGGTACTACTCTCTTTTACATAAATGAAATCATGGATGCTGGTGATATAATATTGCAGAAAGAAATAACTATAGATGATAATGATGATTACACTTCACTTTCTAAAAAACTTTCTGATCTTTCGGTGGAATTAGTTTTGGATTTCCTGTCTATGGAGAATATTAATGCTATTCCACAGAATGAGAGTATGGCTTCTTATACGAGAATGATAGAAAAGAAAGATGGTAAGATAGACTGGAATGAAAGCGCAGAAAAAATTCATTGCAAAGTCAGGGCTTTTATAGAGTGGCCTAAAGCATATTGTTTCTATAAAGGAATGCTTATAAAAGTACTCAAAGCGAGGTATGTAGGGGAAGATTTAGAAGGTGAAGTTGGTCAAATTGTTAGATTAGGAGATACTCTTGGTGTAAAGACAGGTAAAGGAATACTGGAAGTAGAAAAACTACTTCCAGAGAGTTCGAAAGCGATGGACGCGAAATCGTTTATAAATGGATATAGAGTTAAGATTGGCGATAAATTTGAGTAGCTTACATACCCATTATTTCGTATCCGGCATCAACATATATAACTTCACCGGTTATTCCTGAAGACATACTGCTTAGTAAGAATAGGGCAGTATTGGCAACTTCTTCTGCTTCCACATTTCTTTTTAATGCTGCTCTTTTTGGATATTCTTCGTACATGTTCATAAATCCACTTATACCTCTTGCTGCGAGTGTTTTAATAGGGCCTGCTGATATTGCGTTACATCTTATTCCTCTTGATCCTAGATCGTAAGCAATATATCTTACGCTTGATTCTAACGCTGCTTTTGCAACTCCCATAACATTATAGTTGGGCACTGCTCTTACAGATCCTAAATATGTCATGGTGATTATCGATGCATTGTCGTTTAGATAGTTTTCGGCTTCTTTAACGATCTTGACTAAGGAATATGCACTTACATCAAGAGCAATTTTAAATGCTTCTCTAGATGTATCAATATATCTACCTTGTAATGCTTCTCTAGGAGCAAAAGCTATTGAGTGAACGATAAAGTCTATTTTCCCGTATTCTTTGCCTACAAAATCGAATAATTTTGTGATGTCATCATCCTTTGATACATCACAGGAAAAAATTCTTGCGTTTATTTCGCTTGCTAGTTCTTTTATTTTATCTTCATCTCCAAGGTAAGAAAGAAGTATTTGTGCTCCTTCTCTATGAAGTACTTTTGATATACTCCATGCAATACTCCACTTATTAGCAACACCAAAAACTACTCCTTTTTTACCATCCATTAATCCCATAATCTACCTCCTAAAATTCTTACAGAATAATAGATAAGTTTCTACTTTCAATTCAAGTTTGTAATTTGAGATTCTAGTAGGTATTGTACTTAGTTTATAGTGTTTTTACAATCCTAGAACATCTTTCATAGAAAACAAGCCTTTGTTTTGGGTGTACAAAAATTTTGTAGCTCTTAGGGCTCCTCTTGAAAATGTTTCTCTTGAAGAAGCTTTGTGTATTATTTCGATTCTTTCTCCATATCCCAGAAACATAACATTATGTTCTCCGATAACGTCACCACCTCTTATAGCAAATACTCCTATTTCTTTACTTGGTCTTTCTCCAATGATACCTTCTCTACCGTAGATGGTATTATAATCTTTTCTATGTTCTTTTATACTCTCTAGTAATTTGAGTGCTGTTCCTGAAGGAGAGTCTTTTTTCTTGTTGTGATGTATTTCAATAATTTCAACATCAAAGTTTTCGCCTAGTACTAATGATGCTTTCTTTACTAGTTCAAACATAAGATTTACACCGATGCTAAAGTTAGGACTTTGGACTATTGCTATTTTTTCTGAAGCGAATACTACCTTATCCATAATGGATTTGTCAAGTCCTGTTGTTCCTATAACTAGTTTTTTGTTGTATTTTAGGGCTAAATCTATTAGGGTACTTGTTGAGGAGGGCACTGAGAAATCTACGATAACATCACTTTTTTCGATGTAATCTTCGACGTTATCTGAAATCTTTACTCCTATGTTTCCAATGCCTGCTACTTCTCCTATGTCTCTACCTACTGATGGATTGCCTTTTTCTACAATACCACCTACTATTTTTATTTCTTTATCTTCGCTAAATACCCTAACATTTGTAGTACCCATTCTACCACTGGCTCCATTTATTAAAACATTTATCATATTACACCTCCTTGATGAAGATAATTTTTTAATAACTATTAGTTGAATTAAAAATTCAGTTTTGTTATAGTTATTAACAAGGTAATAAGAGAGTTTGTTAGATAAAATGTTAAGAAAATTCACAGGTATACTTATAGAGTAATGAATACTGAGTGTAGGTATATTTTGCGAAAAGTAATTTGATAAAAGATGGTTTAGTTTATTATAATTACTAAAGCATTATAGGTTTGGCGCCCATAGCTCAAAGGATAGAGCATCTGCCTTCTAAGCAGAGGGTTGTGGGTTCGAGTCCCGCTGGGCGCACATTCCTACTGGAGGATACGATGCCTAAATCCATAATCATATCGCCGCTGCTTTCGGAGAAAGCGCAGTTGATGATGTTTGATAAACAGAATAACCCTACGGGGTATTATGTTTTTAAAGTGAGAAAAGATGCTACGAAAATGGCAATAAAGCAAGAAATTGAGAAGCTTTATGGGGTTGAAGTTGAAACCGTTAATACTATAGTTGTTCCGAGAAAGAGAAAAATATTCAGAAGTAGGGTGAGATATAGTGAAGGATGGAAATCAGGGTGGAAGAAAGCTTACATTAAACTTTCTAGGGGTATTATCCCTATATTTGAAGAATTACAGCCAGTAGAGGATCAATCTAAAGCAAGAGATTTTAAGAAGGAAGATAAGCAAAAAGATAAACAGAAAGAAAAAGAAAAGAAGAAGTAGGTTTTAGTTAAAGATTAGTTTTTGTTGGATTTAATCTAAATTTTGTTTGGAGGAGTTTATGGGTATCAAGACTTACAAACCTGTCACAAATGGTTCTAGAAATAGAACGGGTTACGATTTTTCTGAGATAACTGCTGAAGAACCATATAAAGGGTTAACTGTAGGGTTAAGAAAAAAAGGTGGAAGAAACAATTTGGGTAGAATGACGGTTTTCACCAAAAGTGGTGGACACAAAAAGCTTTACAGAATAATAGATTTTAAGAGAGATAAAAGAAACATGTGGGCTAGAGTTGAAACAATAGAGTATGATCCTAATAGAACTGCTAGGATATGTAGAGTTGTTTATGAAGATGGTGAAAGAAGATATATTTTAGCACCGCTTGGTATAAAAGTTGGTGATAAAATAATGGCTGGCGAGAATGCACCAATTGAACTTGGTTGTGCTTTACCTCTTAAGAACATACCTGTTGGAACTATGGTACACAATGTTGAGTTGTATCCAGGTAGAGGTGGACAAATTGCTAGAGGTGGTGGTACGTTTGCTAGACTTGATGCTAAGGAAGGTAAATATGCAATATTGAGAATGCCTTCGGGTGAAATTAGAATGGTTTTGTTGAATTGCTATGCTACTATAGGACAGGTTAGTAACCCTGATGTTGTGAATATAAGAATAGGTAAAGCAGGTAGAAGTAGGTGGTTAGGTATAAAGCCAAAAGTTAGAGGAGTTGCAATGAACCCAATTGATCATCCGCATGGTGGTGGTGAAGGTGGTAAGCAAAAAGGATATCCATATCCAATGACACCTTGGGCTAAACCAACTTTAGGGTACAAAACAAGGAAGAAAAATAAGTCAACTGACAAGTATATACTCCAAAGAAGAAAATAGTTAATGTTATTAATACCCTTAGGTTTAATAGGAGTATATACATCTTTCTCGAAAGAGTCTATATTAACAATACCTCTTATTGAAAAGCTTGCAATACAAAACGGTTTTAAAGCTATAGGAATAGCCGATCCTAATTTCTTATGGATGGAGAAAATACTACATCTTCCGAAGTCTTCTGTTATATTTTTTCCTGCTATTAGGAATTATATAAGTGGACAAAATGAGAAAATAAAAGTATATATCCTTCCTAGGGATTTCTCTTCTCTTGAGATAATAGGTAGAAAAGAGCAGATATCTATCAGAGATCTAAGATCCTTGAATATAGTAGCTTTCTACACGGGGAGTAATTTAGAACACTTCAAGTATCTTTATGAATCTTTATTGGGAAAAGTTGGCCTAGGTATAACCAATCATAATATTAAGTTTGTTGAGACTGCTTCTTCAAAGGTTGATTATATAATTCCGTTTAAGTACTCCACAGCACCTAGTTATCTTGAAAAGTATGAAAATATAGTTAGGAAGTTTATTCGTAATTTTTCTTCGTTTCCTAATGCTCTCTCAATGCTTAGAGAAGTTGAACTTCTACCTAATCAGATAGTGAGTAAAATATTGTACACTGTTGAAGTATTGAAGGATATAAGGGATTATGAATATCCAAAATATCAAGAGAATGATGAATATTTTGCTTCACTTTTGTGGAAGAAAATAGTGTCAAAAGCTACTCCTGATGAAAAGATAAAAAAAGAATTTAACAAAATTACAAGTCTGGGGTTGTCTGAGTTTTTCTATAGGTTATTAAATTCATTTGAAGAATTCTCGGGTAATGGAGTTATAACGTCGAATTTGTTGTCAATGTCGTTTATATTTGAGAAGTTGGGATTAATTAAGATAAATAAATCAAAAGTTATTTCGCTAAGCCATATTTTGTTTGAAAAACCACTTCATGTTGATGTTGTGGTCTCGTCTAAGGAAAAGTTTCTTGAAATACTCAATAGAAACTTTGAAGATAAGTTGTTTCATAGAGTTTATCCTGTGCACTATAGATATAGTTTTATTAGTGATGAAATTAGGGGTTTACCTAAAGAGGATAGAGATGTTCTTGAAAGTTTGCTGAAAAATTCTGTTTATGGTTTTAGAGTGAGTAATAGACTTTTTTATTCTAGTAGCTATTTGAGGAAGAGAATAAGATTCAAGGATAATGTCCCTGTAGAGTTTTGTGGTAAGTACTATGATGTTGTTCTAGATGTTAAGAAATTAGAGTATTTCCCTAGTAGTAGGAATTTGGGGAATATTTCAAGTGTTATCAAGAATGATAAATTGTTTGTGACTCCAGATACGATATCAGTTTTTTGGAATAAACTTAGAAATGAATATGAGGTATCGGGAATCAATAGTCTTTTAAAACTTTTTTACCTAGGAAAAGTGTTAGCATTAAAGCCATATTACAAGCCAATGGTTGATGAGTTGATATCTCAAAAGTTACCTATTTTTGTGGATAGTCTTTTTAGAGATGTTAAAGATGAGGATATAGAAGTATTACTTAATATTCTTTGGTCCAGAGATAAAAAGTATACTGGAGTAGGTGAAGTTGAGCTTTTTAAACTTCTTGTTGATAATAACATTGATAAACAGACTTCAGAAAAGATCATCAGATTTGTAGCAAAGTATAAGAATATAGTAGGTATAAAGTCATATGAAGTTCCAAACTTTTATAATTTTCTATCCTACATAAGGTTAAAACAAGAAGATGAGGTTAAGTTTATAATTACTCTGATAAAAGGTGTTTTGAAATCTCGAAGAAATAGTTTTGTACTTTTTCAATTTTTGAAAAACTTGGGAATTTCCGTTGAAATTGATATAAACTTATCTTCCATTAGTAAGATAAAATACGATAATGGTAGATATATTTTGCCTTTGTCTGTTTCTGGTGTAGAGATGGGTGTTCTTGAAAGAATAGTTAAAGAAAGACAAAACGGTAATTTTAAGAACTTTTCTGAATTTTACGCAAGAGTTGGAAAAGATTTTCCTAGAGAGAGTAACAAACTCATTAAGATAGGTTGTTTTGATAGTATTGATACTAGAGAGAATCTATTGAGGATAGGTGGTAGTTTATCCTACTATGATAGAAAGTCTATTCTCATAAGGGATGAGTTTAAGATACTTGGTTTTTCTCTTTATCTGCTGAGAAGTAATTTTAGAGGATATCGTGAAAGAATCAAGGTTGGTAGTGTGAAAGATGCTTTTGTTCAAGATGAAGCAAGAATATTTGGTTTTATTCCTTATGTTGACAAATATGGTAATTTTTTTATTCAAGATGAGGAAAACACTATATTTGTTAGAAATAGAACGTACACGAACTTGAAAATCGGAGATTACAAGGTTTTTGAAGTATCGAGTAGGGATGGGTTTTTGGGTAAGAATTTCTTTTTGAAAATGATCGTTGTTTAATTCAAACCTATCAAGTTTGAAATAGGTTTGTTTTTATGTTTATAATTCTAGATACTAATTGCCCAGGTAGCTCAGTAGGTTAGAGCACTTCCTTGGTAAGGAAGAGGTCGTCGGTTCGAGTCCGATCCTGGGCTCATTAGGAGTTATATTATGGCTACCGATGTTATATCGATGGTTTGTCAAGAATGTAAAAATAAAAACTACTACACTAAAAAGTCAAAGAAACTCCAGAGAGAGAAGCTTGAACTAAAGAAATATTGTCCTAGATGTAACAAAAGAACAATTCATAAAGAAGGCAAAGCTTAAAAGCTATTTTTGCTATGAATGTACCTTTACTTGATCTAAAGAGGGAATATAAGCTTATTAGAGAAAAAGTTTTAAGAGATATAGAAGAGATATTTGAAAACCAAGCGTTTATACTTGGCAAGTATGTTAATCTTCTTGAAAATAGGCTAAAATCATATTTGGGTGTTGAGGATGTAATTGGAGTTTCTTCGGGAACTGATGCACTTTTGATATCTTTGATGGCTATTGATATAAAGTTAGGTGATGAAGTTATAGTACCATCATTTACGTTCTATGCTACTGCAAGTAGTGTTTCTAGGTTGGGTGCTAAACCTGTTTTTGCTGATATTGATCTTGAAACATATAATATAATGCCTGATGAAATAGAAAAAAAAATATCATCTAAAACAAAAGCTATAATTCCAGTTCACCTTTATGGTAATCCTGCTAAGATTGATACTATAATTAATATAGCCAACTCTAGGAATATAGCAGTAATAGAAGATAATGCTCAATCTCTTGGTGCAGAATATGATGGTAAGAAGACAGGTACATTTGGTTTATTTGGATGTATATCTTTCTATCCTACAAAAAATCTAGGTGGTGCAGGAGATGGTGGAGCAATATCAACTAATGATATACAGCTTGCTAAAAAGGTTAGAATGCTTAGGGTGCACGGCTCAGAGAAAAGATACTACCATGACTACATAGGTGTAAATGGAAGACTTGATGAAATACAAGCATCTTATATTAACAACAGATTAGACAGGATAGAGCAAAATAATCAAGAGAGGATAAGTATAGCAAGTAAATATAACTCTTTACTAAAAACGCTTGAAGAAAAGGAATTACTTTTTACCCCTAGATCAACAGATTCTTCAAAGCATATATACCACCAATACACTATAAGAATTCCAAATTACAGAGATAAGTTGCGGGAGTATTTAACAGGTAAGGGGATTGGAACGGAAATTTATTATCCTTTACCGCTACATCTTCAGAAGTGTTTTTCAGAATTGGGATATAAAGAAGGAGATTTACCGAATACAGAGAAGGCTTCAAAAGAGGTACTTTCTTTACCTATCTTTCCAGGGCTTACGGATGAGGAAATAGATTATGTTGTACAAACTATTATGGATTTCTTTAGGTCCATTTAGCATTGAAAGAAATTGTAATCGAAACTTTTAGAGGTAAAATTCTTGCTTACTTGAATTCTATGTAGTGTAAGATTTATGCATAAGCTTAGAAAATGAAATAACTTTCTAAGATTCTTTAGAGTATTTTAACAACTTTTTCATAGGGTATTTGCTAATATTAGGAGACTTTAGAAAGTGTAGGTTGCGGATACAAATAATACTGGTATCCCTACCATACTACCTAGTGGTAGATATATATTAGCTATGCTGTTTAACCTCAATTCAGGCGATATTGTTAATTTATCGAATATTCTGAAATTAAGTCCGATTCCTAGGTTAAACTTAAGAGATATTCTTGGGTTGTATGGATCAATTGAAATTTCAAAAGGTAGATATATATCCCATGTTTCAAACCTCCAAACACCTGTGCTACCGACTAGAGGATAAAATACCATATCGAAGTACCCAAAGTAAGTTAAAATATTAATTTGCCCATAGATGTTAATACTTGGTACATAAGAGATATCACTTTTAAAAATATTACCTACTACAAATACATCGCTTAGAAGTGAATTGAATAGAAGAGATAAGGGGTATATTTTTATACCTATGTTCAAGTCTTGGTATACACCATGTCTTGCTCCTATACCTACATTAGGTAATGGTAAAGGTATTGAAGTGTAATAAAAAAATGCACCACCTATAGACAACTCAGTATCGAATTTCCCGTTATCTATTATCTTTCTTCCTGCAGAAGGAGAACAGCTGACTGTTATCAGACTTATCCAGAGTAGTACCGTTACTAAAGTGAATAATGTTGCTATCTTTTTCATAGCATGCAATTATGAAGTATGTTAATTTGTATTAACAACTAACTTGATTACCAAATAGGAATTTTTCTAAGCCTTGTTGAACGCTTGTTTTAGATAAATATTTGTTTTTTGTTAAATGGTAAGACTGAATTTGAAATCCTACAAGAAAAATAGACTTTTATATGTTGGTTGTTTCTAGGTAAACGAATTAATTACTCTTAATAGAGAGGTGAGGTTAGGTAATATGTGTTTGGGTATTCCGGGTAGAGTTGTTGAGATTGATTATGGTTCTGAACCTTTAATGGGTAAGGTTGATTTTAGTGGAGTTAAGAGGGAGGTTTGTTTGGAGTATATACCTGATGTAAAGGTAGGTGATTATGTAATAGTACATGTTGGTTTTGCGATAAGCAAATTAGATGAAGAGGAGGCTCAAAGTGTATTTAGGTATCTTGAGGAAATGGACAAAGTTTCGGAGCAGATAGGGGGACAAGAATGAGATATGTAGATGAGTACAGGAATTCTGAAATTGCCAAGAAGTACATAGATGAGATATGGAAGGTCACTAAGGGTAGTTGGACAATAATGGAGGTTTGTGGGGGTCAGACACACACTATTGTTAGGTTCAACATAGATGAAGTTTTACCCCCGAGTATATCTTTTATACATGGTCCGGGGTGTCCTGTATGTGTTACACCGATTGAAATAATTGACAAGGCTATAGAGATTGCGTCTTTATCTAATGTTATATTTTGTTCATTCGGTGATATGCTTAGGGTTCCTGGATCTCATAAGGATCTTTTTGCTGTTAGAGAAGAAGGTGGTGATGTTAGAATTGTTTATTCTCCGATGGATGCTCTGAAAATTGCTATCAAAAATCCAGATAAAGAGATTGTGTTTTTTGCTGTTGGTTTTGAGACGACTGCACCTGCTAATGCTATGGCTGTTTATCAAGCTAAGAAGATGGGTATTAAGAATTTTTCAGTTTTAGTTTCTCATGTTTTAGTACCACCTGCTATTGAGACTATTCTTAAGTCTCCGAAAAATAAGGTTAACGGTTTTCTTGCTGCTGGGCATGTATGCTCTGTTATGGGGTATACAGAGTACGAACCTATAGCCAAGAAATATAAGGTACCGATAGTTGTTACGGGATTTGAACCTTTGGATATACTTCAAGGAGTTTTAATGTTGGTAAAACAACTTGAAGAAGGTAGGTATGAGGTTGAGAATCAATACACAAGGTCTGTTAGGAGGGAGGGAAATATAGAAGCACAGAGTTTGATAAAGGAAGTTTTCGAGATTGTCAATAGAAATTGGAGAGGTATAGGTACAATATCGGGTAGTGGTCTTGGTCTTAGGAAAGATTATGAAGATTACGATGCTGAGAAGAAATTTGGGTTGACATTCAAATCTGTTTCTGAACCTGAGGATTGTATAAGTGGATTAATACTCCAAGGAGTTAAAAAACCTTATGAGTGTAGTGCATTTGGTACTAAATGTACTCCAGAGTATCCTTTAGGGGCACCTATGGTATCTTCTGAAGGTGCATGTGCTGCTTATTACAAGTATAAGCTACACAAGGTTTAGGAGGTAATATGAATTTTGATTGCCCAGTTCCTATAAATGCAAACGAAAGAATAAGGATGGGACATGGTGGAGGTGGAAGATTAACAAATAACCTTATAGAGAATTTATTCAAGCCTATACTTTCTAATGAGTATCTCGATAAACTTCATGATGGAGCAGTAATTGATTTACAGTCTAGAAGAATAGCGTTTACGACTGATTCTTATGTTATAACACCTATATTCTTTCCAGGAGGAGATATTGGTAAGCTTGCTGTAAATGGCACTATTAATGATTTAGCGATGTGTGGTTCTAGACCTATGTTTTTGTCTTTGGGGTTGATAATTGAGGAAGGATTTGAGATAGATAATCTCAGGAAAATACTCTGTTCAATAAGGGAAAGTGCTGATAAGATTGGAGTGAAAGTTGTATGTGGTGATACAAAGGTAGTAGGTAGAGGAAAAGGAGACGGAATTTACGTAAATACCTCTGGTATAGGTATTATTGAACATAATCTTGAAATCTCTCCTACAAGTGTTAAACCTGGAGATGTTGTGATTTTAAGTGGAGATATAGGTAGACATGGGGCTGCTATAATGGCCTTAAGAGAGGGTATAGATTTTGAAACATCAATTGAGAGTGATTGTAGAGAATTGTGGACACCTGTTGAAAACTTATTATATAGTTCTATAGAAATACACTGTATGAGAGATCTTACTAGAGGAGGACTTGTTAGTGCGTTAAACGAAATTGCCAAAGCCAGTAATTTGGGAGTTTATATTTACGAAAAAGATATAGAGATTATAGATGAAGTCAAAGCTGTATGTGAAGTCTTGGGGCTTGATCCTCTTCATATGGCTAATGAAGGTAGATTTATATGTATTGTTCCTGAAAGTGATGGGGAGAGAGCTACTTCTATTATTTCGAATACTCTTGGAACAAATGCAAGGATAATAGGTAAAATAACCGAAGACAACAAAGGTCTGGTTGTTATGAAGTCTATAATAGGTAGTAATCGCCTACTTGATATGATGAGTGGCGAGCAGCTACCTAGAATATGTTAGGGGGAGGTATTGTATGCACGAGTCTTTGCTTGCTAAAGATACTTTGGATCTAATACTGAATGAGGCTAAGAAACATAATTCATCGAAAGTTTTAAAAGCTAGTATAGTTATACATGATGCAGAAGACATAAGTATAGAATCGTTTAAGTTTCATCTTAAAAATTATGCACAAAATACTATTGCGGAAGATATGGAGATTGATATTGAATTTATACAAGTTCCTATAGTTTGTAACGATTGTGGCAATATATTTTACGCTGATGAGCATAACTACATTTGTGAAAAATGTGGTAGTCAGAATACCTACATATCTGCCGAAGAGTGTATAATGGTAAAGTACCTTGATGTTGATATTGAAGAGGCGAGATTGTAGGTATATTATTTGCTGAGTTCTTTTTGTATTATAGTTTGAGTAATCTTACATAATCCTCCTTTAGAGGAATCTACTATAATCAAGCTGAATGTAGAAAGTGTGATTTAAAATAAATCGTATTTGTTTAGAGAAAAAAGATACGAATGTTTTTTAACTTCCTTGTTTGAGAGCTTTAGTTAGTTCGGTGCTGTTTTGTTGAAAAGAGGTAAATTATATGTTTAGGATACTTTTACTTTATGGTGATACTTAATGAGTTGAAGAAAGAAAAATCCAAAATAATTGTAGGTCAAGATGATGTTTTTACTAAAATAGTTGCTTCTCTTTTTGCTGGTGGACATGTTTTGATGGTTGGTGTACCAGGATTGGCTAAAACGCTTTTGGCAAATACTGTTGCTAAGATGTTTGATCTTGAATTTAGGAGGGTTCAATTTACTCCTGATCTTATGCCTGCGGACATTATCGGTTTTGACATAATTGAAGAAGATCCTGAAACTGGGAAAAAAGTTATTAAATTCCATAAAGGACCTATATTTACAAATATTTTGCTTGCTGATGAAATAAATAGAGCATCCCCTAAAACTCAATCAGCTCTTCTTGAGAGTATGCAAGAAAAAAAAGTTACAACCTTTGGAAAAACTTACATACTTGATGATCCATTTTTCGTTATAGCAACTCAAAATCCACTAGAACAGGAAGGTACCTACCCATTGCCAGAAGCACAGCTTGATAGGTTTATGATTCAAATAAATATGCGATATCCTTCTTTTGAAGAAGAGTTGGAGATATGTAAAATAACTCCTGATATTTCAAGGATTACACCTATTGTTGACTTGAAATCATTCTTTGAGTATCAGAGAGAAATTGATAAGGTGTTTGTATCTGATAAGATTGTGGAATACATAGTTAGGATTGTTAGAAATACTAGGCCTTCAGATAGTGATATTCCCAAAGTTAAGGAATTTGTTGATTGGGGAGCAGGCCCTAGAGCTTCTCAACATCTACTCCGTATTTCAAAATCTTTAGCATTCTTAAGAGGAGACAAAAAAGTTATCAAAGAATATGTTGATGAGATTGTGTTTGATGTTTTGAGGCATAGAGTTATATTGAATTATTCTGCAAAAATAGAAAATGTATCTCCAGAGGATGTTATTCTATCTGTTATCCAAAGAGTTTCTTCAAGCATTTAAGATAATTTTGTTTGTACATTCTAATAGTTCTTCTGATTATGTTGTTGATTTTGGAATAGCCTTTTTAGGGTTTATTTGTCAAAAAGGTAAACTAATGTTTCCAATATCTTGTTATCTTTGAAGTTAATTGCTAAGAAAAGTCCTTCGCATCTTTCTACTTTCACTGGTACCTCAAGTACAAATTCACTATCACCAAGCATTATCTTATCTAGTGTTATTATGCTAATGTCTTTGTAATTAGTATTATTAGTTTTTATTAACATACCTGATTTACTAATATCCATTAATGCTCCTTCTACTATTTGGTTATTTATTCTTAGGAATACTTTTGAAGGTTTTTCTAAAGTTAGTCTTGGTGACGTTCTTCTGTCTTCTTGGTCTACATAGTCAAATCTGTCTGTTATTCTGTTTTTTCCTCTTGATTTTGAAAAGTATAGCATTTTATCTGCGGTGTTCATTATTTCATCGAAGTTTTCACCATCAAAAGGAAAAGAAGATATACCAATGCTAGTTGTTATTTGTATATTTTTCTGTTTAAAATACGTTTCAACACCTTCTCTTATTCGTTCTGCTACTATTCTTGCACCTATTCTTTTAGTTTCTGGACAGAAGACCACAAATTCATCTCCACCGTATCTAAATAGCAAATCTGATTTTCTCATATTTGAGATAACTATTTTTGAAAATTCTGATAGTATTTCGTCTCCAAATCTGTGTCCATGGGTATCATTGTAATATTTGAAGTTATCTAAGTCAATTAATATTACTGAGAAGTATCCACTATAGCGTTTAATTCTTTCTATCTCGTAGTTTATTAGTATTTTCATCATGTTGTAGTTGTATGCAAGAGTTTTACTATCTTGTAGCATTGTTTCAAGTAGTCCTATAAATTTTTCCATTTCTATTATCTTTGGATTATAAATTTTGTGATTGTTGAGAAAATAATCAAAACTTATTATTCTTATGTCATAGTTTGGAAATCCCTTTCTTATGTCAAATATGTTTTCCCAGTGATAGACTACTTCTTTGTCACTCATTTCAATACCGAATACAAGTCTGGTAGTATCTCTGAAAAGGTTAATTTTATCCTTTATTGCATTTTTATTGCCTTTAATAAACTCATGATATACTTTTTCGATATCTTTTACGTACTCATTTGATAAAAACTTTTCTTTTGAAGTATAAAGAAAAAATTCTTTTACTTCTAACATATACTTTCATTTTATCAAATAACAATTGAAATTTCAATTAAATTTAAAAAGTAATGGTATCTATAGAAAGTCCTTTTAATTGAGTTAATAAGAAAGAGAAGGTACTCGAATAGATCCGATCCTCAAAAGCGATACTAACTGACCAATATTGTTACCACTAGAATATCAATCTACAATATATAATTTGGTCTTCTTGAAATTCTAGTCAGTCTAAAACCATTATCCAATTTTATGCTCTCTGATATTGTAAAGGTTTCCTTGAGATGATCAACTATATTAGAGTTTTCTATGCCTGATTTTGTGCTTTCCGATCCTGAATCATAGATACCCAAAGGATTAGTAATTTTCCTAACCGTTCCTTGAATTCCGGAAAACACTCTTACCATGTGGTAAAAAATCTTTGCATCACTTAACAAACTTTCTCCTCCTTCAAAACTCTTTACAAAATCAAGAACTTTAGTGCTACGATAGATATCTGCCAGAACTATAGCAGGCGTCCCTTTACCATCCATGACCCCAAGATCCTTTACGTCTTTTATAGTTGCCATGATAACATCTACGTTATCTCTCATACAAGCCAGATGCAGTGGAGTCATACCACTATTGTCTCTATTCTTGCTGTCTGCCCCCTTGCTTATAAGGGGAAGAGCAACATCAGAACTGTTGTAGTAGAACGCATAGTGAAGTGGTGTCCACCCCTGAAAATCTCTAGCATTTATATCTGCCCCTCTTTTTAATAGAATTTCCGCAATTCTTCTAAAATTATTAATACATGCTATGTGCAGTGGTGTCTTTCCTTCAAAATCTACGGCATCCACCCTAGCTCCTCTTCTCAAAAGAAGATCTACTATCTTCTTGTTATCCCTATCCACCGCTATGTGCAGTGGTGTAAGACCATAACTTGTCTTTTCATTAACATCTAGTCCAATATCTACAAGGAACTCAACCATAGAATATTCTCCTGAACCAACGGCATAATGTAAAGGAGTCTGACCATTTTTATCGTCCTTGAATTTAAAGTTAAGTCCTTTTGAATACAAAAACTTGGCTATACTAGTCCTGCCGTAGGAAGCACAATGAGTTGCTAATGTTTTGGAAGATTGTTCATTCTTGAGAATTTCAGAAAGTGTAGAGATAGGTATCTCTTCAATAGTTTTCAGTTCGTCATTCCTTGTAGCACCTAGAATATTTTCCAGATAAAACTCTTCACTTTTCATAACATTCCTCCTTATTATCATACCTCGCTTTTAATAAATTCTTCCAATTCGTCAAAGAATTCATCCTTGAAAAATTTGCTTTTCCATATTCTTTTAAATATTACTGGTCTGAACATTTCAGGATACAGTGCTATAGTGGGAGTTATACCCTTGAAGGCCTGTATTTTCTGGAGATCTTCTATTTTTTGAAGATCTACCTCCACATCTCTAGTGAGAGACTTTTTGCCAGATCCTCCTTCTGGATAATTACCAAAATTCACAAAAACAACATATCCACGATACTCTGGTGGTTGCCCTGAAACATCTTTCAAAAATTGCGCTATCTCCTCTTGTGACCTAAATCTCTCATAGGCTACTGCGTTAGCAAGAGACTCCGAAATAACATAGTAATGTACATTTCCCTGTGAATTTGTGTCTCTAATAGGAGTATAAAAATATGCATGTCCCAACTCGTGATAATACACCGACTCAAAAGATACTTGAAGACTAATATTTTCTTCTTCTGCTTGATTGTATACCCTTTCAAGACATATAAATATGCTTGGATATTCCAGCCTTAGTAATACATTATCATATTTAGGCTCCCCAGTTTCCTTGAAATTAGAGACAAAGACACCTACACAGGGCCTATTTTTTGTCTATCTCTGGTCTTATCTTCGGTTTAGGTGGGCATAACAAATCTATAAGCTCCTTATTCACAAAATACAATGGTGTTTCTATTGCCACATTCATCAAATAATCCAGCTTTGAGACTACACTAACAGGGTATATATCTCTTAGAAAATCTTCATACTTCGTAGAGTTAATATTCTCAACACTCCCAGCACCAAGGTAAATACTCTCATTCTTTCCCATATCAAGACTCCACTACGAGTGTATCATAAAACTCTAAACCTTTATTAGCATTCTTTGTATAAGAGTAATCTGAATACCATGTGCTCATAACTCATCCAAGTAGTTTTTAAATCTTTTCTTTCATAAGAAAAGACAAATAGAAAGTTTTTAATTTATTGTTTGATACTTGAATGAAAAATTGGATAGAATAGGATATGAAACTGGAATACTCAATAATAGGTAAGTTTTCAGATCACCTCCTTTTGGTGTTATTTTCAAAAGAAAGAAAACAGAGAAGCAAGAGATGTTATATACTAAAAATATCCATTTCCATAACCTTAAGCTATTTTATGAAGCATCTCTCAAAAAATTTCAGACTTTATTGTTTAAAAAGGACTTTTCTTGAAAGAAGTTGTTGTTTGAGTGTATAATAAATACTAAATGTTGTGAGGATGGTATGAAAAAAGGAATTCATCCTGCTTTGAAAGTCTCGAAGGTTAGATGTGGTTGCGGTAATGTTATTGAGATATTATCCGTTTTTGATGAGGAATATATAGAAGTTTGCTCAAATTGTCATCCCTTCTATACTGGTAGAAAAAAAATAGTAGATGCTGGTGGTAGAGTTGATAAATTCAAGAAGAAATACAAAGTTAGGTAGTTATGGATAAGTTGGTAGTTGAGGGAGGGATAAAATTATACGGTGAGGTTGAGATTAGTGGAGCTAAAAATTCAGTTCTTCCTATAATTTCTGCTACCATCTTATTAGAAGATGATGTTATTATACACAATGTACCTGATTTAGAAGATGTCAGAGTAATGAAAAAACTCCTTGAAATACTTGGTAAAGAGATCAAATTTTCCAATGGTACGATGGTAATAAAGAGTAAGACTGAGGAACCGTATGAAGCACCTTATGAGATAGTTAAGAAAATACGTGCTTCAATAGCGGTTTTAGGTCCCCTTCTTGCTAAGAGAAGAAGAGCTAGAGTTTCTTTTCCTGGTGGTTGTGCTATAGGACCTAGACCTGTTGATCTACATATAAAAGGGATGCGAATACTTGGTGCTAGTGTTAAGGTAGAGCATGGTTACATTGTTGCTGAAACTGATGGACTTACGGGTGGTTTCGTTAATATGCTTGGTATTAATGGTACTAGTGTTGTTGCTACTGAAAACGTTATGATGGCTGCTACGCTTGCTAGAGGAACTACTGTCATTGATAATGCTGCTATGGAGCCTGAAGTTGTAGATCTAGCTAATTTTCTCATAAAGTGTGGTGCTAAGATAAAAGGACACGGAACTAATACGATAGTGGTAGAAGGTGTTAAAAAGCTAAAAGGATGTGAATACACTGTTATACCAGATAGAATTGAGGCAGGTACTTATATTTTAGCAGGTATGATGACGGGTGGAGAGGTATTACTTAGAAATGTTGAGCCAAGCCATTTAACTGAACCTATAAATGTTTTTAGACAAATGGGTGCAAGAATCGAGACTACTAAAGATACTATACTTGTTAAGGGTATAGATAGATATGAACCTGTTAATGTAGTTACTTTGCCTTATCCTTTATTCCCAACAGATTTGCAGGCTCAGCTTATGGCTGTTTTAACAAAATCAAGGGGTATAAGTGTGATAACTGAAAGAATATTTCAGAATAGATTTGCCCATGCGGCTGAAATGAATAGAATGGGAGCGGATATAACTATAGAAAACGCTTCCGCAATAATAAGAGGTGTTGAGAAGCTTTATTCTGCTACTGTTATGGCTTCAGATTTGAGAGGTGGTGCAGGATTGATAATTGCACTTTTGGGAGCAGAGGGAAAAGGTGAGTTGCTTAGACTCTACCATGTTGATAGAGGTTATGAAAGAATTGAAGAAAAACTTTCTAAACTTGGAGCAAAAGTCTCCAGAGAAAAAGCTGATCTTATATGATTTCTTGGTTTCTTAATTTTTTGAGTATACAAAAGTTACTACTTCAAAAAGGGAAGATTTATCTTGTTTTTCTGTTAATATCAATATTTGTATTTTCTTCTTTTGTTGTTGTAATTCTAGGTGTTAGGAATGCTGTTAATAAAACTGTCGAGGAGAGTATAGGTTCCAAGTTACCACCAGATACTATAAAGGTAACTCCTAGAGTTATACCGAAGACTATATTTGCAGGTGAAGTCAAAGGTTCTAGAATTACTCAAAATGAATACATGAAAATCTCAAGGATAAAAGGTGTTAAAAAAGTTTATAGGGTAATGGAGGTACCTTTTCCAAGTAGTGTTATATTGAGAGTGTTTGGAATAGTTGGTAGATCTGATATGATTACTTATGGTATTGATTATGAGCTTGTTAGAAAAGATATATTTAAGGGGTACTCTTTCAAATATGTGGAAGGAGAAAAGAGTATACCTTTTGTGGTCCCAAAAAGTATAATAGAAGGATACAATCTAGCATTTGCTAGGGGACAAGGTACTCCAACTGTTAATGAAAATATTCTCAAAGGGCTGAAGTTTTCTTTTTTTGCGGGTAAATCGAGTTTCAGAACATTACCAAAGTACTTTGAGAAAGAGGGACAAATAGTTGGTATAAGTGAGAATATACCTGCTTTGAGTATATGTATGCCTATAAATGCTGCTACTTACCTTGCTAAAGAGTTAGTTCCTGAGTACAAGCCAAGTTTCTCAATGTTGTATGTTGAGGTTGTTTCTCATGAGTATGTTAATTCAGTTATCGAAAGAATAAAAAGGATGGGATATGTTATTGAAACTTCAACGGATAAAACTGTTTTTGTTGAGAATATAAAATCATTCATATCTTACATAGTTTTGGGATTGATAATTCTTGTTGGAATATTTGCTGTTGTTTCTGTTTTTATATCAATTATGCTTTTTGTTGCTACTAAAGTTGAGTTTTTGTCACTCCTAAGACTATTAGGAGCAAATAAGTTGTATATTTCTCTTTCAATATCAATATTGATTACTCTTATTGTTTTTGTTTTTTCTCTTATTTCTAGTTTGATATCTCAGAGTGTATTTACTAGTTATGCATCAATTCTTATAGATCAATATGATGTTATTAAGACATTTGTCAAAAAAGAGTTTTTCCAAATTACATCGAGTGATATTCTAGTTCCGGTAGTTTCTAGTGTAGTACTTTCGATTTTGTCTTCTGTATTTGTATCGTTTAGATTTTTAGTTAAAACAGTTTAGAAATAAGTTCGTCTGGTGAAAAGTGATTAATTGATATTTAAGAAGTTTTAGTTAAGTTTTGTGAAAGGTTATGGTAAGCTAATTTAAAGGTTGATAATGGGTTTTTGAGGTTGAATTAATGAGTTCAGAGTTTAGTTGATCGGTGATGTTTTGACTTAAATGTAATACCTATTGCTAAGTTGGTTATAGATTCAGGATTTTGTGTTTGTTAAAAACTTTTGTTGATTTCTTTGAAAACGAAAATTTTAATATGAGGTTTTTGTGTTTTGTTTCTTTAATGTTACTTATATTGCCTTTAGGTTTGTATTCTGAAAGTTTGAAGATAAAAGATATTGCTAGGATAGTTGGTAGTGATAGCATACAGGTTTACGGATATAGTGTCGTTGTTGGTCTTAAGGGAACTGGAGATACTTCAAAAAACTATGCTACTTCACTTTCAATAATAGAGCACTTGAGAAAATTTGGAATAGATATATCTCATACTAATATTCAAATGAGGAATACTGCGTTTGTTTTGGTTTCTGCTAGAATACCTAGTAATTTTAAGAAAGGTACTACTTTCGATGTAAATGTTTCTTCAATATTTGATGCTAGGTCACTTGAAGGTGGATTTTTAATTACTACTCCACTTAAGGATTCTGAGGGTAATGTAGTAGCGTATGCGCAGGGTAGTGTAATAACTCCAAAGGGCAATGTGAAGACAACTGGAATTGTGCCAAATGGAGGATTAGTTAGTGTTGATTTAGGAACTTCATCAATAGATCAAGGTAGTTTTAGATTGTTTTTCGAAAATTTATCTCCTCCTTCTATAAATGGAGTTATTAAATTACTGAAGGAGAATTTTGAGAAAATTAACATAAAAGTTATTGATGTTAACACTTTAGAGATAGAGATACCGCAGGAGTTTCAAGGTAATGAGTTTGATTTTGTATCTAGAGTTATGGATACTGAAGTTAGTATTCCGGACGAGTCTTTTGTTGTTATAGACCAGAGGAGTAGCAGCATAATAATAACCGGTAATCCTAGAGTTTATAATACAAGTATTTCTTATAAGGGAATGAGAATAGAGTTTGGAGAACTAAACTTCTTTGAGAGAGGTGAAGTGTATTATATTCCATCAAATTATCTAAAAGATTTTGTTGATCATCTATCGAAGTTAGGTGTAAAATCTGACGATTTGATTCAAATTTTACTTCTCATGAAGGAGGCAGGAGCTATAAGATCGAGATTTATTGTTTATTGAAAAATGAATTTAAAACTCATATCATAATAATATGAAGATTTTATTGGTTGAAGATAACCCATTAAATATCAGATTATTTTATGATACTTTAACAATGAAGGGGTATGAAGTTGTTGTTGCTATGAATGGTAATGAAGCATTGAATGTTCTTAAAACTATATTACCAGACATTATAATACTTGACTTATATATGCCAGGTATGAGTGGCTTTAGATTTGCTAATACTATATCAAAGGATTTGAAGTATTCAAAAATACCTATAATAGTTGTTAGTGCAAGTTCGTCAGTGTACGATGTTAAAGAGATGGCTTCGTATAATATAAAAGCGTATCTTGTTAAGCCTGTATCTCCTACAAAACTACTCGAAACTGTAAAAAAGATTATAATTGAAGAAGAGCTCAAAGATGTTCCATCTTATGTTTCAAAGTTAAACAAAGATACTACTACTACTACTCAATCATCCATTAGTTCTGTTTCAGATTCTTCGAATCAAGGTAGTTTTGAAAATAGCAGTGTGAAAAAAGAGCTTGAAACGGGTATAAAAGTTTCCGTTGATGATCTTGTTGAAGGTATGGTTTTAGGTGCTCCAATTTTGAAGAATAAAGCTGTGATATATAAAGAAGGTTTTGTGCTTGATGATAAATCAATCGAGAAAATTAAGTCTCTAGGAATACGCGAAGTATATTTAACAAGGGAAAGTTTTGAAAATTTTAGAGATATAATTGGTATCAAAAATGATACCGAAAACTTGAATTTTGATCCATTCAAAGAATTCGATGAGTAGTATGAGTAATGATAGTTTTTATAGCAAATTAGTGGATATACTATCTCTTGAGACAAGACTTGGTAGTGTTTTTCAGGATTTATATTCTTTGCTAGAATCTGAATGGGGTGTCAAGGAGTTTGTTTTTGGAGATTTCGAAAATACAGTATTTGTAGGTAGTCAGGATATTTATTCTAAGTTTGTAGAGTATGTAAGGAATTTGCGTAATTACGAGGTAGGAAAAGAATTTTGTTGTTTCAAATTTGTAGATAGGTACTTTATGTGCTTTGATATTCCTAGTACTGTAGAGAAGGGAAATATAGTTGTTTTGTACCATTTTGTAGATAACTATCTAAGAAACTATGTAAAGTTTGAAGGTATATATAATAGGTTTAAGTATCTGAAGTCACTTGTTTTTGCTATAGAACCTCTAATATACGAAGTTTCTATAAAAAGTGCTTTTTCTCAATCTCTTTTATCACTTGTGACATTTACGGACATAGAAAAATCTTTAGTAGGGATTTTAAGTGGTAATGTAATAAACGTAATATCAAGTTTTGGTGAAGATATTAATTTTATCAAGTCTACAAATATGTTGGAACATGTAAAAAATCTAATAAAGCATAAAAAAGAGGAGTTTTTTTACATGGAGAATGGTAATGAAAATTCATCAAGGCTAGTTGGTATACTACCGTTAGGGGAGTTTGGAGATATTAAAGGTATTTTTGCAGTTTGGTTTAACAAAAACAAAAATTCTATAACGGATATTGACAAAGAAATCTTGAAAGTTCTTTCGTTTGTTATGACACATAGAATAAAATTGCATGAGATAAATACTAGCCTTATAAAGGCTAAGAGAAGAGCTGAAGAACTGTCAAGACTCAAGTCTGAATTTGTTGCTAATGTGTCGCATGAACTTAGAACTCCTCTGAATGCTATACTAGGTTTTGTTGAGTTGCTTAAAATAGGAAGTTTTTCAGAAGAAGAGCAAAAAAAATACTTGGATTATATACTTTCTGCGGGTACTTCTCTTCTTAGTATGATCAATAATATACTTGATCTTTCAAAATTAGAAGCAGGAGCAATGACGCCAGTTTTTACTGATGTTAACCTTTCTGAACTTTTAGATGATGTGAAAAAATACGGAGAAGTTCTAGCTATGAATAAAGGTATTTCTTTATTTGTTTATAATCTTATAGGTGAAGTGTATATAAAAACTGACTATATGATGATAAAATCAATACTTACAAACTTAGTATCAAATGCTATAAAGTTTACTGAGAAAGGATGGGTAAAGGTTTATCTGTACAAGGTAAGAGAGAGTATTGTTTTTAAAGTAGAGGATACAGGAATAGGTATATCAGAAGATGATATTGAAAGGATTTTTGATACGTTCACTCAACTAGAAGAAGTTAGAGTGAAAAGATTTCAGGGTACTGGTATAGGATTGTCTCTGTCAAAAAAGTTTGCTTCTATGATAGGTGGTCAAATAATACCAAAAACTAAAGGAATTGGCAAGGGTAGTATTTTTTATTTAGTTATCAAGAGTACTAACTTAAATCAGAATAATGTGAAAGTGAGTTATTAAATGTTTAGAAACTAGGAATATTTTTTAGCATGAATCAAGAGAATAGGTTCTTTGTTTTCCTTATATATAAACTAAACTACCAGCTTTTACTAAGAGCATCTTTTTTGAATGATCTTCAAGATAGAAAAATTACTTTGTAATTTATTATGGTATTATCTTTTTATGTCCTCGTATCTTTCTGTTTTCTTCTCGACTATTGGTATGACAGATATAGTATGTGTTCCATCAGATGATGTTCCAACGATAGGTATGTTTCTTATTCCGTCTGGTAAGTACATTTTTAGGTAGAATTTACCATCTTTGTCAAGCTTTATTTTTTCTCCGAATATAGTTACTGTTGCATCTGGTTCGGTTTGTCCGTAAACAGTTAGTTCAGTATGTACCTCGAGCCAGAATCCTTTTCTATGGGGTGGTCTTTCTGGTATAGCAAATGAGCTAACAAACTCTGCGGATGATAGGTTAAAAGGTAGTTCTAATGCTCTTATCATCATTCCTGAACCAACAACCTCATGTAATACTCCAAGTCCTGATGCCTTCAATATATCGTCGGTTACTATCATCCACTCTTCATCATAATAAGGTGATATACTTCCTCTTGGTACTCTGACTATGTTAGACCTTGCTATGACTATGAAATTGCCGTCAATTATCACCCCTAAGTCTACGCAATAACTTCTATCATACTCTGGTACATTTATATACCAATTGTTGGTATAGTCATTTACGTATACATCGAAGAAGGAGTTAGCATTTAGCCCATTAAACATTTTTTCTACTCCAGTAACATCATAAACCCTTACTACTAACTGTTTGCCATGTTCCGCTCTTGGCAATAATCCTAGTTCTTCTCTCTTTCTATGTGAGATCTCCCAGTATACATGTGTCCAGTATGGATCTTGTACTAGCAATACTATTTTAGTATCTCCGTACTCGTAAGGTAGTTCTCTAGTTTGCTCTACAAAATATACAACACTCTGTTCTGTTTCATAAATTTGTGATGATGAAATTGTTGTTTCAATACTTTTTTCTATTTGTTCAAGTATCTTTTTAGTTTTGGTAGCTTTTGAGGATGTTTGTTTTCTAGTAGTTTTGGTTGTTGTACTATTTTGTAGAAGATTAATTATTTCATCTTTTGTCATTTTTGAATTAACGCTTAACCCTTTTTCTTTAGCTAGGTCTATAAGTTCGTTTTTTGTCATTTTATCAAGATTTTTCATAAAATCCTCCTAAAATTCTTCTTCCTATGATAGTATAAACTACCTATCTCAAGTTTTCAACAAAACCAAAAAAAAGAAGAATTTGGTTGTATCAACTTTAAGCTTTAGTTATTTGTTGTTTGTTCTTTGAGAGGAGGCTGGTAATACTTTGATAATAAACTAGAGTTTTGTCAGTATATAAGGAGATTTTTATGAAGCTTTGGCAAAAAAGTAATACTCCCATTTTAAGTATAGTAGAGGAGTTTGAAGTTGGAAAAGATTACATATATGATAGCAAGTTGGCAACTTATGATGTAAAAGGTACTTTAGCTCATGTAAAAATGTTAAATAAAATTGGTATTCTTACTGATGATGAGACTAGAAAGGTAGTTTTGGAATTAGAGAGTTTGCTTAAGAAGTTTGAGAAAAGTCCTCCCCAACTAAAGATTGAGGATGAAGATATACATACTTACATTGAGAACTACATAACTTCAGTATTAGGTGATGTGGGAAAAAAAATACATACAGGTAGGAGTAGAAATGATCAAGTTTTGACTGCTATAAGGTTGTATGAAAAGGACAAACTCAATCAGATTATTGAGAAGATCGATATGGTTATCAATAGGATTATTGATCTTTCTAAGAAATACAAAGGTAAACCTTTTATAGGCTATACTCATCTAAGACAAGCAATGCCAATTACAGTTGATTTTTGGTTGAGTTCTTTCATAGAGGCATTTGAGGATGATAGAAAATTCATTAAGTATGTATATGATTTTATTGATAGAAATCCTCTAGGTAGCTCAGCAGGTTATGGTGTCCCTATAACTTTAGATAGAGAATATACTACAAAACTTTTGGAGTTTTCTGATTATATCAGAAACCCTTTGTACTGCCAAAACACTAGGGGTAAGTACGAGAGTATGGTTGTATTTTCACTGGTTGTTCTTCTATCAGATGTGTCTAGATTTTCTAATGATATTATACTGTATTCATCTGATGAGTTTGGGTTTATAAAACTTTCTGATGAGATAACAACAGGTAGTAGTATAATGCCTCATAAGAAAAATCCAGATGTATTTGAACTTATGAGAGCTAAGCCTAAAAAGTTACTTGGTTATTTAGTTTCAGCGATTAGTATAGTGTCTTCTCTCGTCAGTGGATACAGTAAGGATTTACAAGAAACCAAAGAATTTGTGATTGAAAGTCTTGAGGAGACGATCAAGGTTCTTGAAGTTCTGTATGAAGTCTTGGACTATCTACACATAGACGAAGAAGGTGTTTTCTCGAAAATGAAAAAAGATATATTTTCAGTTCATATTTCGTTTTGGGTGATGAATAAATTCAAGATTCCATTCAGGGATGCTTACAGAAAAGTGGGTTCTTTGATACAATCTTACAATGAAGCAAGAGATAAGAGTTTGTTTGAATTACAGCTTAAAGATGATGAAATTGGACTTGAAGTTGCCAATATTCTAAGAATGAGTGTGAAAGAGCTTTACTGTATGTTTGTTAAGTAGAGAATTGATTTTTACAAACATTTTTGGAATGATTTCAACAGAATTTTACTTAATCTAGTTCATCAGAATTTAGATCATGATTTGTTTCTGCTTGAGATTTACTCATTTTCATGATTACTGATGGGTCAAATGCTACGTATCCACCTATTCCTAAGATGTACATACCTAGATGTAAATGTGGTGAAGTTGAAATGCCTGTTTGTCCTATTTTACCTATGATTTGTCCTTTGTTTACTTTTTCTCCAACGTTAACGTGGCGTTCTTTCAGATGAAAATATGATGATATTATACCGTTCCCGTGGTAGATGTATATTGACTCTCCGTTTGCTATAAAATTGCTAGATATTACTACAATACCACTTCCCACTGCATACACATTATCATCGGGTTCATAACTAAAGTCTATACCTCTATGATATCTTATTCTGCCATCTGGATATAACCTAGAAACTCCAAAAGATGATGTTATTCTGTTTGATGATGGCAAAACGAAATCAATACTACTATTTATAAATGTATTTCTGTTGATACCATTTATTGTGCTTAATATATAAGCAGTATCTTTTGCTATTTTTTCTTTTTCTTTTAGAACCTGTTTCGAGTGTTTTGTTAGTTTTAGTTTTCTAGGTTTCTCTTTTATTTTGTCAACATAATCCAAAATAACGTTTGTTTGGAAAATTATGTTATTTTTCTTGTCAAGAACTGTTATAGGTAATGACTTAATCATTACTTCTGGTGGAATTGGTATAAAAGATATATAGATATTTGATATCTGATAAAAAGGAAACTTTATGTTTGTGTTATAAGAAGCAATAGTAAATATATCACTAGCATTTTCTTTGGTAGATATGGTTATTAAATCTCCTGTCGAGTATATTATACTTTTTGAGATTTCGAAGGTTTGAGAATAAGTTAATGGTATTAAAACTACTATTGCTAGTATGCTAATTTTTAGTTTTTTTAACGTTCTCATCTTTGAATCCTTCTTCTCCTATTAGTGGTACAAACCTACAACACACGTCATTGGTAGTTTCAATTGAATTGTGGTGTTTTTTTACGATTACTAGTCTTTGTAATTCAATGCTACCTACAGGTAGGGCTAAAATTCCATTTTCTGATAGTTGATCGACTAGTATTTGAGGTATTTTAGGACATGCAGCACTTACGACAATCCTATCATAAGGGGCATAATCAATTAATCCTTTACTTCCATCACCTATTACTATTTCGAAATTAAGGTATCCGAGATTTTTTAGTCTGTTTTGTGCTGTTATTGCGAGTTCTGGTATAATTTCTACTGAGTACACAAAGTGAGCAAGTTCACAAAGTAGTGCAGTAAGGTATCCACTACCTGTTCCTATTTCTAGTACTTTGTGAGATTTGTTTATATCCAATCTTTTAAGCATGATGAATATCATAGTTGGTTGAGATATAGTTTGCCCATATCCTATTTCGAAGGCATTGTTTAGATATGAATTTTCTTTTATATTTTCTGGGAAAAAATACTCTCTAGGTACTCTATCAAATGCTTCTTCTAGTTTTTCATCTAAGAGGTTTTCAGATTTTAGTAGCCTTTTTAATCTTTCTTTGGATTTCTTTATAAATTCTTCTCTTATCATTTTATTTGTCTTCTTTTGATTTGATAAATGGTTTAAGTTTCTCTTTGAGTAGTTCAAGTGCTCTTGCGTGTAATTGTGATACTCTTGATTCTGTTACGTTTAAGACAGCACCTATTTCTTTTAGAGTAAGTTCTTCATGGTAGTATAGCATAATAACTTGAAGTTCTTTTTCTGGTAACTCTTTTATGGCTTCCTTTATTTTTTCTATGATTTCGTTTCTTATTACAATGTTTTCCGGATTAGTTAGTTCATCTGGTGCTTCTATTACATCCTCAAGTGTGATAGTACTGTCTGATGAGGAGTCAGGGAATAGTATGTCATCTAGTGAGTTTATATAGTTTCTTGAATTCTGAAGTTTTATTGATGTTTCCTCAAACTCCTCTAATGAAACGCCTAACCTTTCTGCTATCATATCTTCACTAGGTTTTTCGCCTAGTTCGTACTGGAGTTCAGAAAAAGCTTTCTGATATTCTTTTTCTATTTGCCTAACAGATCTAGGTATCCAGTCCATTTCTCGAAGTTTATCATATATGGCACCTCTTATCCTTATTATAGCGTATGTTTTAAACTTTACTCCTCTGTCTGGATCAAACCTGTCAATTGCGTCTATAAGCCCGTCTATCCCCCAACCGATGAGATCATCGTAATCTGATTGATTGTTTACAGTTATGTTCATGTTGGCAACGACATATTTAACTAGAGGTGCATATTTCTCTATGAAAAAGTTCCTAATTTTTATGTCTTTAGTTTTCTTATATTCTCTCCATCTTCTTTCTTCTTCTTCGGGATCAAGCTCATATTTTGAAAGATCTATATTAGGTCCCCTCACACATTCCCTCTTAAGATATTATCTTTCAATGCGGATACTTTATTCAAGTTTGTCTAGTAGAATTAAAAATGGTTAAATTTTTATTTTCAACATTTTACTTAAATTTCGGTGTAGGTTAAGTATTTGAGTAAATATAAGACTAATATTTTTTGTAGATGCAATGCGTTCTGAAAATACAGGTTCTGCAATTATCTATAGAGGGTTTTGGTACGAATTTACGTTTTTCTATGATTCTTATTGCTTTTTTAAGCTTCCTAGATATGTTTTCAGTTTTGAATCTCCTGTATTTTATTGTTCCTGTATCAAATGAAAAGGTACCCATTCTTATCTCATTCTTTCCATTCATTAAGGTATCATTTTTAGATATGATGAAGGAATAGTAAGAAACTTCAAGAAAGATACTTTTGATGTTATACAAGCTCTTTTTGTATTCGAAAATTTCAATGTAATTGTTTTCTTCGTATATTGCGTCAACTACTCCTACTAGTTTGAGTTTATTGAATGTTGTTTCGAATCTTTGTTCTGTAAATTTTGGAAATATTGTTTGTTTTCTTACTTTTCTGTAGTCTAGAAATTTTTGTATATTACTGATTTCTGTTTGATAGTGAGGATTTTCATTTTGATATTTGTTTAGTAAGTGTCTAATTCTATACAAGTCCTTTTCTTCATTTACTTTCTTCATAATATCATGTAGGTTTATACCATGTTTCATACTCCGTGTTGGTGTTGTTTTTATTCCTGTTATTTTACTTAGAAACCAGGTATAGGGGCACTTTAAAAGATTTATAAATTCAGTTTTTGATATTCGGGTGCTCCTATCTTTAAACATGTGTAGTTGCATATTATTTTCCGATGCAGAAATTTTGAAATATTTTGTCCATAAGGTCTTCTGTTGTGACTTCACCTATCATTTCTCCTATATAAGATAAAGCATCTCTTATACCTATTGCTATAAATTCTTCTGACATTCTATTTAGTGTAGTTTCGTATGCCTCTTCTAATGAAGATATTGTATCTTCTATAAGTTTCCTTTGCCTTTCGTTGTTTATGAGGATGTTGTTAATTTCGTCTTCAACATCACCTACTAGGTTTTTTATGATACTTTTAGAAAGTTCATTGATGCCGTATCTATACTTTGCGGAAACTAAGAAATATTCGGAAACATTCAAATTAGCATCTTCAAAGATTTTTGATACTTTATGTTTTACTTTCTCTAGTATGGGTAACTTTTCTGAAGTTGTTTGTAGTTTTTGAACTTCTACTAGAGTATCAATTTTGTTAATCACCACAAATACGTTTTTGTTCCTTATATAATCTTTTATCATATTTACTAAATTTATATCAGAGTCTGAAAGTTTTTTTGATGAATCAAAGACTAGTATTATAGCATCTGCTGATAGGATACTATCTATGGTTCTTTTTATCCCTTCTGTTTCAATGGGGTTTTTTGATCTTCTTATGCCTGCTGTGTCGGAAAGACTTATGGGTACTCCTTCTATTGAGATTATCTCTTTTACTACATCTCTTGTAGTTCCAGGTATATTTGAAACTATTGATCTATCTTCTTCAACTAGAGCGTTCATGAGACTCGATTTACCGACATTGGTTTTCCCTGCGATACATATTTTGAGTCCTTCGCTGAAAAATCTTGATTTTTGAGACCTTGCTAATAGCTTTTTAAGCTTGAGTATACAGTTTTTGATAGAAGATTTTATAAATTCCCAGTCTCTATTGGCAAGATCTTCTTCTGGGTGATCTACTAGTACTTCAAGGTATGCAAGAAGATTTAATAATTCTTCTTTGACACTTTTTATCTCTTCGGATAGTTTCCCATCGAGTATATTACGTGATATTTTGACATTAGATAGATTTTTACTCGTTATCAGAGAATTTACTGCTTCTGCTTGTAGAAGATCTATTTTGCCGTTTAATACTGCTCTTTTTGTGAATTCACCTGGTAATGCCATCCTCAATCCTTGGGCTTTAAGCAACTCCATTATTCTACCTACGATTATTGGATTTCCATGACAACTTATTTCTACTACATCTTCTCCTGTATAAGATTTAGGTTTTCTCATCAAGGCTACAACTACATCATCGATCTTTTCGTTTTTATCGATGATATTTCCATACAAAAGCGTATGTGTTGCCATGTCTTTTACTCTCTTTTTCCCTTTAAATATTCTGTCAACGGCTTCAATTGCTTTATCTCCAGATATTCTTATAACGGTAATTGCTGAGTGCATATTTGGAGTTATTGGAGCAAAAATTGTATCTTCGTCAAGAAATACTTCTCTCATAGTTAGATTTTAAATATCTCTGGAAGCTATTTTAAATCTATTAACAAAACTTCTTGAAGTCTGATAGTATTTAGAAGAGCTGTTGGTTACTAGATGAAATGATAGATTTCTAATAAGTTAATACAAATCTCAAGTCTTCCTTGTTATAAAAGTATTTAAACTCAGCTAATATCTTTGTAAATTACTTATTAACACAAGATTTTGTTCAAAATTAGTATCTAAAACTACAATAGCTATATATTATTATCAAATTAAAGATAATCTTAGGATTATAAAATTTGCATAATTTTGGTGGCTTTATTTTAGTGGAAAACTTTATTAACTTTAGTAAGAAGATTTATCTTGAGACATATATTTTCTACGCTTAGCCTTCAATGAGAGACATGATAGGACTTTACATACATATTCCTTTCTGTAGGAAAAGATGTATATACTGTGATTTTGCCGTTATTGATATGAATAACAAGATTGTTACTAATCTATTTGATGTTTATGTGAAGTTTATTGTTGAAGAACTCAGATTGTATGAAGGTTTTTTATCAAGAGTTAGAACTGTTTATCTAGGTGGAGGAACACCTTCATTGTTGGGGAGATATTACCTTGATTTGCTTATAAGAAAACTTTCTCAGTTTGTAGATTTAAATAGTATTGTTGAATTTACTATTGAAGTTAATCCTGAAGATGTAGATGGTGAGTTTGTTGAATTTTTGAAAAGTAGCCCTATAAACAGGATAAGTTTAGGAATACAAAGTATGGATGATAGACTTCTTAGGTTACTTTCAAGGAGGAATACATCTTATACTAATACTGTTGCTTTGGAGTTATTGAGAAAATACTTTGATAATGTTAGTTGTGATGTAATATATGGTATACCTTCATCTACGTCTGAAGATACAGTAAGAACTTTAGAGAAAATTCTGGATTTTGAGGTTAAGCATGTTTCTGCGTATAGTTTGACTGTTGAAGAATATACAGCATTAAGCTATTTTGTAAAGAAAGGTATAGTTTCTTTGAGAGAAGATGCTGAAGATTTTTTCAAAATTCATGATTTACTCTCTTCAAAGGGATTTGAACATTATGAAATATCAAACTACGCTGTTAAAGGATTTGAGTCTAGGCATAATATGATATACTGGGATAGGTGTGAATATGTTGGAATAGGTTTGGGAGCATCAGGATTCTTAGAAAACCGGAGATATAAGAATACTTTGAGTATAAAAGAATATATATCAAGACTAAGCAAAGGACTATTACCGGTTGATGAAGTTGATGAAATTGATAATTATAAGGCATATCAAGAGTTAGTTATGTTAGGTTTTAGAAAAAAAGATGGTTTTGATATTTATAATGTCAAAAAGTTTTTGGATGAAGATGGTTTTAATAAGTTTTTGAATAGAGTTAGAGAGATCGAAAGCTTGGGTTATCTTAAACTTTTTGAAGGTAAAATAATACCCACACTTCAAGGATGGATAGTTTCTAACTACATAGTAAGGGAACTTACAAGCTTGTAAGTTATATTTTCCTTGTATTTGAGAGTTGTTATTTTCTAGTTACTATATTTGCATCTTAAACAATATCAAAATCCTTTTATGCTTTTAATGCGTTATGCTATGAAATGTGCTACTGAAGACTCTTTGGCGATTCTAAGGTACTCTGGGACATCTACGATTTCTTTTACGAAATCCTCAAGATCATCTTTAGAGAGTCCGAATACGTTCATTGCTAAAGAGCAAGCGACGATTTTTACTCCTAATTGGTTTGCATAATCGAATAGTTCTTTCAAGGTAGGTATTTTCTTCTGTTTAAGTAAGATTTCGAGCATTCCTTTACCAATTCCACCGAAGTTGAACTTGGATAGTTTTGCTTTATCAACAGAAGGCTTATTTATTATGCCAAACAGTTTTTGTATCAAATTCCTTTTATATTTTCCAGATAATTTCTTTTTTGTTATTAGGTTTAGACCCCAAAAAGTGAAATAAAGTGTTACATCCCAGCCGGTTGCTTTTGCACCTGTAGCCATAACAAGAGATGCCATCGCTTTATCGTAATCGTCAGTAAAAACTACTATTGATAAAGAGTCTTTTTTCTTTTCTTCCATACCCAATCCTCCTATCTTTTCTTAAAATACATAATCCATAAGTTACCTTGCGCTTCAGTTGCTAAATGCTCATGACCATCTTCTACAAAACTTCTAGGTACATCTCTAGAAGCAGGTTCATGATCTGTTATTATTCTAACAATTTCCCCAGATTTCACTTCACTTTCAATAAACAACTTTGACTTAATATATGTAAAAGGACATACTAAACCTCTTATATCTAGTTCCTTGTCGACTTTATATGATGTATCCATAGATAACCTCAAAAAGTACATTATAATTTTATAATAAAAATTTAAGAAAGTCAAATTTTGAAAACATCTATTTTGTAAAAAGTTTGAAAATTTGAATTTTGTGATATTTTTTGTAAATTACTAAACATGAGAAAGTATTCAGATATTGAATTCATGCTAGGAGCTATGGAGTTGGAGGAAGGAGCTGGAGTTAAAGTTAAGAGATACATTGGACAGACTTACAGTTATTTTGATCCTTTTCTACTTCTTGATGAGTTCAAAAGTGATGATTATGAAAGTTATTCTAAAGGTTTTCCACCGCATCCACATGCAGGTTTTGAGGTTATGACTTATATGCTTTCTGGTAAATTGCGACATAGTGACTCAAAAGGTACTGTTGAAGTAATGGAAGAAGGTGATATACAATTTATGAATACAGGAAGGGGAATAATACACTCAGAGATGCCTTTGTTTTCTAAGCAAAAGTTGCTTTGGGGATTCCAAATGTGGATAAATGTATTATCGTCTTTGAAGATGTCTGAACCTTTCTATAAGAAGTATAGACATAAAGTTGTAGTTGATGGTGATGTACTTGTAAATATAGTTGCAGGAGAGTACAAAAATGAAAAAAACTTGAATTTTAGTAGGAACCTTACAACATACATTTTAGCAAAGCTTTGTAAAAACCAGAAGGTAAGTTTTGTAGTGCCAGAACATCATACTTCCTTTATCGTAGTTTCAGATGGTTTAATAAAGTTGAATAGTGAAAGTATAACCCATTCAAATATTGCTTTTCTGAGTAGAGGTATTGTGGATATTTTAGCTATTGATGAATCAATTATTATTTTTGCTAGTGCTAAATCAGTAGGTGAGAAAATAATAAAATATGGTCCTTTTGTTGTGAATACTAAAGATCAATTATTAGAGGTTATAAATGAATATAGGAATAATTTCCATGATATATAGAGAATTCTGTTTGGATTTGGTGGGAGAGAATTTTTTTGATAACTGTAGGAGTGTATTTTAGCTTTTTGTGGTTTCAAAATTCTAGATTTTGATCTTTTTTGAAGTTTTAAGTTTAGATTTTCATCTTTTAAAATACAGGAATTAATTTTTGGAGGGCTTATATGGCTAAAGATCCTAATGTAAAAGATAGGAGTAGAGGTAAAGGTTTAGGTGTGAAGTTGTATGATAATGAGTATGCAAGAGCGGGTAATATAATAGTGAGACAGGTAGGTAACAAGATATATCCAGGTGAAAATGTAGGACAGGGTAGAGATTTTACTCTTTTTGCTCTGAAAGATGGAAAAGTAAAATTTTATATGAGAAAAGGGAAGAAATATGTTAAAGTAGTGGAGGTATAAGTTTATGTTATCCAAGCAAAAACTTGAAGAAATGAAAGAAAAACTCAAAAAAGAGAAACTTCAAATATTATCTGATATTTTCGGTGAGGAAATGGCTATAAAATACTTTACTAATAATTCAGAAGGGGATATCGTGGATAGGGCAAGTGATTTTTATGAGTCTCAACTTCTTGCTAGTATATCAGGAATACAAAGAGAAATAATAGACAAGATAAATGATGCTCTTAAGAGAATTGATGAGGGAACGTATGGGAAGTGTAGGAGTTGTGGTGTTGATATAGAAATTGAGAGATTAGAGGCAATTCCTTATACAGATATTTGTTCAAATTGTGCTAGAAAAAAGCAGGAGGCTAGAATTAGGTGAAAAACTTAACTATTTCACAAGTTATTGAAGGGATAAAAAATAAAAAGTTTTCGGCTTTTGATCTTATTTCTAGTTATATATCTAGAATAAAGGAAGATTTTAATTCTAAGAAACCTATAAATGCTTTTATAAAAATCGATGAAGAAAATGCTTTAAAGTTTGCTAAATACATTGATCAAAACATAGATAAACTTGAGGGTAAGCTGTTAGGTGTTCCTATAGGTATAAAAGACAACATAAATGTAAAAGATTTACCTACAACATGTGGGTCTAAAATATTGGAGGGTTTTGTTTCAGTTGAAGATGCGACGGTAGTAGAGAAGATAAAAAAAGAATGTGGTGTAATAATTGGCAAATTAAACATGGATGAGTTTGCTATGGGATCTTCTAATGAAACTTCTTACTATGGTATAGTTAGAAATCCCCACGATAGAGATAGAGTACCTGGAGGATCTTCTGGGGGGTCTGCTGCTAGTGTTGCCAGTGATATGGTTGTAGCATCATTAGGGTCTGACACTGGTGGGTCTATAAGACAACCTTCTGCATTTTGTGGTACGGTTGGATTAAAACCAACTTATGGTCTTGTTTCTAGATACGGACTTGTGGCTTTTGGTTCTTCCTTAGATCAAATAGGTCCTATAACAAAAACTGTTGAAGATGCTGCTATACTTCTTGAAGTTATTGCCGGTTATGATCCCAAGGATTCTACTTCTGTTAGAGTTGAGGATACTTCGTTTTCTCAGGGTCTTAAAGATAAAATAGATCCATATTCTATAAGTGTAGGTATTCCTGAAGAGTATTTCACGGATGATGTTCAAGAAGAGATAAAAAGTAGAATTCTGGATATAATATCTATTCTTGAAAGGAAGGGTGTTAAGGTAAAGAAAATTTCGTTGCCTAGGAGTAAATATGCTATACCTACTTACTACATAGTTGCTCCCGCTGAAGCAAGTTCTAATCTAGCTAGATTTGATGGTGTAAGGTATGGTTACAGGGCGGAAGCAAGATCTCTAAAAGAAGTTTATTATAATACGAAGACTGAAGGTTTTGGGAAAGAGGTGAAGAGAAGAATAATGTTGGGTAATTATGTTTTATCTGCTGGATATTATGATGCATATTATCTAAAAGCTCTCAAAGTTAGAACACTACTTAAAGAAGACTTTACAAATGCTTTCAAAGAAGTTGATTTTATAGTATCTCCTACAACTCCAACTACGGCGTTTAAAATAGGAGAAAAAACTTCGAATCCTATAGAAATGTATCTTTCGGACATATTTACTGTTACGGTTAATCTTGTTGGTACTTGTGCTATATCGATACCTGTAGGCTATGATAGAAATAAGCTACCTATAGGTATGCAAATAATTGGAAAACCATTTAAGGATAAAGAGTTACTGAGATTTTCATATTTCATTGAAAGGTTGTTTGATTAAAGTTTCTTTGAGTATTTTATTTAACAATAAGTACGGGTTTAGAAGTTAACTTTTTATTTCTGACTATCTAACAGACAATAATTAGATTCTAATCTGATATTCTTCTACTTTTTATGGGTTAGTATGGTATATAATTTATATCTAATAACTATACTGAAAATACTTTGGTTTTACCTAATCATTCTTCAGCGTAGATTTCAGTTTTTGATATTTACATCTGCTATATGATGTTTTTTGTTGTCAATTACTTTTCTTTTTGATTTATTGTTTTTTTGGTCTTGTTGTTTTTCTTGTAATTTGACGACTTCTATTTTCAGATTTACCTTGTCTTCTGAAATACTATTGCATACGACAAGTATTTTCTTGTTTTCTTTTGCTAATGAGGATATATCGATTCCTTCTTCTATTATTTTTTGTGCTACTACATCCTCGATATACTTTCTGATTGTTTTTCTTAATGGTCTTGCTCCCATCTTAGGATCAAATCCTTTTTCTGCTAAGAATTCTTTGACTTCTTCTGATATAGTTATTGATATGTTATTAATTTCTAGATCTCTGTTTATTTCATTGATCATCTTAGCTACTATATCTTTAACGATATCTTTGGATAGTGGTTTGAATACAACTATTTCATCAAGTCTATTTATAAATTCTGGGCTGAAGTATTTTTTTACGTCGTCGAGTAATTTATCTTTCATATTTTCGTATTCCATAGCTTTTTCTTGTGATAACTTTGCAAATCCTAGATATCCTTTGTTTGTTATATCTCTTACTCCTAGATTTGAGGTCATTATTATGACAGTATTTGAGAAATTGACGATATTGTTAAGGCTATCTGTTAACCTTCCATCATCCATTACCTGTAATAGTATATTGAAAACATCGGGATGTGCTTTTTCTATTTCATCAAAGAGTATTACTGAGTAAGGTTTTCTTCTTACTGCTTCTGTTAATTGTCCACCTTCTTGATATCCCACGTATCCTGGTGGTGCACCAACTAATCTCGAAACTGTGAATTTTTCCATGAATTCACTCATATCAAGTCTTATAAGGTTATCCTCACTACCAAACAAAAACTCAGCTAGCGATTTAGCTAATTCAGTTTTCCCTACGCCTGTTGGCCCCAAGAATAAAAATGAACCTATAGGTTTGTTTTTTGGTTTAAGTCCGATTCTTGCCCTTCTTATTGCTTTTGATACGACTTCTATTGCCTCATCTTGTCCTATTACTCTTTTCTTAAGTTCGGTTTCGATGTTTGCTAATTTGTTTATCTCCATACCACCTAGTTTCTTTACAGGTATTCCTGTCATTGATGATAGTGTTTCTCTTATGTCATCAACTGTAACAGGTATTATTAGGGATGATGTTCTTTCCATCCATTCTTGTTTTTTTATCTCATATTCATTTCTTAGTTCATTTAGTTTATCTCTGTAGAATGCTGCTTCTTCGTAATTTTGATTGGTAACTGACTGTTTTTTCTTCATTTCTAATTCTTCGATTTCTGCTTCCAAGTCGGATAATTCTTTTGGTTTTGAGAACGATTTCATTCTTACTTTTGCGCCTGCTTCATCGATCAAGTCAATGGCTTTGTCTGGTAGGTATCTTCCTTGTATGTACTGTTTTGATAGATATACGGCTTGTGTTATTGCATTATCTTCGTAGACAACTTTGTGAAAATCCTCATATTTCTTTTTTATACCTTTCAATATTTCTAATGTGACTTCTACTGATGGTTCCTCAACGAGTATCATTTGGAATCTTCTTTCGAGTGCTTTATCTCTTTCTATGTATTTTCTATAGTCATCAAGTGTAGTAGCTCCTATGAATTGTATATCTCCTCTCGATAGTTCGGGTTTGAGTATATTAGCTGCGTCAATTGCTCCTTCTGCTGCTCCTGCTCCTATGACTGTATGAATTTCGTCAATGAATACGATTACATCTCCTGCGCTCTTTATCTCGTTTATTATGTTCTTAAGTCTGTCTTCAAATTCCCCTCTGTATTTAGTTCCTGCGACTATTGCTGGTATGTTTAGCTGTATAATTCTCTTTTCTGTTAGGTATTCAGGTACTTGCCCTTTTACTATCCTTTGAGCAAGTCCTTCAACTATGGATGTTTTACCGACACCTGGAAGCCCTGCTAATACAGGATTGTTTTTCTTCCTTCTTACTAAAACTTGTATTGCTCTTTCGATTTCTCTATCTCTACCAATTACCGGATCTAGCTTTCCTTCAAGTGCCAATTTACAAAGATCCGTTCCAAATTCATCGAGTAATGGAGTCCTTACTTTCTTTTTTATTTTTTCCTTTTGTTCGACTTGTCTCATTGATGATGTTATGCCATTTGAAATTCTTGCAACTACTCTTCTTAGTGCATCTACTGTTATGCCATTATTTTCGAGTACTATATATGCTATACCGCTGTATCCACTCATGATTGCTATGAGTATATGTTCTGGCCCTATATAGTTGTGTCCTAGTTTTTTTGCTTCTTCTAAAGCAACATCTAGTATCTTTTTAACGTTTTGACTGAAAGGTAAGGATCCCATGTTTATAGGTCCCATAGGATTTCTTATAGCATTTTCTATGTCAAACTTTAGTTTTTCTGTGTCTACTCCTAGTTCTCTCAGTGCTGATACTGCTCTATTTTCGTTTTCGTTTATTATTCCTATTAGTATATGCTCTACTTCTATCTTGTCGTTTCTTAGTTTCTTAGCAACTTCTTGTGCTAGAATGTTTAAAATCTTCTTGCTATTAGGTGTAAGTCCTTCAGGAAACATACATATCCTCTCTGTATAAAAAATTTAAAGAAACATCAAACTAAAATCAAATTATTATGATAATTTTCGGTAAAGTGTCGTTTTAAAATTTCTTAAGTAAAACTCGGTATACAAAAGTGAGAAGTATAGATTTTGATATAACTGTTTGTTTAAATTTAAAATAGACATATATGCTCGAGTTTATAAGGATAAGAAACTATGCTATTATAGATGACCTTGAACTGGAGTTTGGAGAGGGATTTAACGTTTTTACAGGCGAAAGTGGAGTGGGTAAGTCCATTATTGTTGATGCTTTAGGGTTTTGTTTAGGTGATAGAGCAAATCCTTCTATTATAAAAACGGGTAGAGATAGAGTAGTAGTTGAAGCTGTATTCAGGATAAATAATGAAAGAATTAAAGAAAAGATAACTAGTTTAGACTTTGTTTTAGAGGATGATAGGATAATAATAAAAAGAGAATTTGATTCTAGTGGTAGAAGTAGGATAACAATTAACAGTAACACTGAAACTGTTTCTAGACTTTCTGAACTTTCGGATTTTTTGGTTGATTTTCATGGGCAACATGAGCATCAAAGCCTTTTAAATCAAAAAACTCACATAGACTATCTTGATGCGTTTGGGGGATTTTATAATGAACTCATAGAGTTGAAAAATATTTATGAAAGAGCACTAAATCTCAGAAGAGAAATAAAGGATCTCCAGAACAAAATATCTCAAAATAAAGACAAGTTGGATTTTCTTAGGTATACTGTAGATGAACTTAGAGGAGCAGATCTCAAAGAAGGTGAGGATATTGAGCTTGAAGATAGGTTTAAATATGTAAGCAACTATGAACAAGTTTTGGAGATAATAAAGGAGGTAGTGTCGTTTTTGGAAGATTCGGAGTATTCATCTATATCTACAATATCTAAAGCCATTGGAAAGTTGAAGTTTGGTGTTAGGATTAATCCTTCATTTGAAGATCTTGTAAAGAATCTTGAAGATGGGTTATCTCAAATAAGAAGCGTTTCTAATGAGCTTAACCGCTTAATTAGTAAGATAAACATAACTCCTGATGAAGTAGAGTATATAAATCGAAGACTTGATCTTATTAGGACGCTGAAGAGAAAATACAACAAAAATTCTGTTAGTGAACTGATTGAATATATGAGACAGTGTGAAAAAGCTATAAATGATTTGGAGCTGGGTGATGAAAACTTAGTAAAACTCCAAGATGAGTATAGTAGAGTCTTGGGTGATCTAAAAAATGCGTGTATAGAATTGTCAACCAAGAGAATCAGAAAAGCTAAAGAGCTTGATCAGAAAGTTGAAGGTTTATTAAGATTGCTTGGTATGGAGAAAGCAGTCTTCAGAACGGACTTTAAGTATTACAAATCTGATGACGGTATGATAGAGATAAATGGTACAAGAGTAGATGTTAATGAGAAAGGTATAGATAGAGTCGAGTTTATGATATCTACTAATCCTGGATTGGAGGTTAGGCCTTTGAGGAGTGTGGCTTCAGGTGGTGAGATATCAAGGATTATGCTTGCTATAAAGAGTGTACTTGCAAATGTATCTGAAGTTGATATGATGGTTTTTGATGAGATAGATGTAGGTATCGGAGGGAATACTGCTAATATTGTAGGAGATCTTATAAAAGATATATCTAAAAAACAACAGATAATAGTTATAACTCATCTTCCGCAAGTTGCTTCGAGGTCGGATGTACATTTTAAGGTTGAAAAAATCTTTGAAAGTAACACAACAAAAGTTATAGTTAAAAAACTATCATCATTTGAAGAAAGGAAGAGAGAAATAGCGAGGATGTTTGGAAACGAAACTGAAACAGGTTTGAAACATGCAGAGGAGTTGCTTACGAAAAGTTTGAGGTAGGTTTTTTAAGTGCTTTTTGTTAATATTAAACTCTGGAGTTTATCTCTCAGGAGATTTTTATTTAATACTATTTTATTGATATCTATTTGTCTTTGATATAAAATTACGGAATAAAAGGGGAGGATGCTATGAAATTTACTAGATTGATTTTATACCTACAAGTACTGTTGTTTTTGACAGTTCAATCTTTTGGTCAAGTTGTGAAAGTTAATGTTTGGCATGCGTATCGTGGTGATGAAAAAAAGGCAATAGAGCAGGTTGCAGACACATTTAACATAACATTCTTTGATGTTCAAATTACCCTATTACCTGTTCCGTTTGATGCTATAAATGATAAATTAAGGACTATGGTACCTCTTGGTAAAGGTCCTGATCTTTTCATATTTGCTCAAGACTTTACTGGTGAGTGGGCTAACAATAATATAATAGTACCTATAGATAACTTGATTACCAAAGAGATCGTTTCACAGTTTCCAAAGTATCTTCTAATGGCTTATGTATATGGTGACAACGATAATTTGTGGGCTTTACCTATGTCGTTTAAGAATCTCATATTATTCTACAACAAAAATTACATTTCTAAGGTACCTGATACTTGGAGTGAGTTAATAGATCTTGCAAAGAAATTTACAGATCCTAGATCTGGTCCTTATGGTAGGAGAGGTTTTGTTTATGATATGGGTAATTTCTACTATCATACAATGTGGATACAAGGTTATGGTGGTAGGATATTTGAGAGAAGGAAAGGTACTGAATACTTTCCGTTACTTGACTCTGAACCGGTTTATAATTCTATAAAGTATGTTTTAAGACTTAAAAAACTTATAAATCCAACAGGTGATCCTAAGGGTGAAGTTGGAGCAGATGGTTCAACCGTTACGGAGTTATTTAATTCTGGTAATGCATTATTTGTTGTAAATGGTCAGTGGTTTAGAGCTGAAATATCTCCTAAAGTGAATTATGGAGTTGCACCATTTCCAGTTATAGATGATTTACCAGGGATAAAAGGATCTGGACGAAGAGCAATACCTTTCTTGACGGTTGAAGGTATATTTATGTCATCTAACGTTAAAAATAGGCAGGCCGCATTTAAAGTTATGCAATTTATAACAAGCCCTCAAGCAGGTAGAATTTTTGCCAAAGTTGGTAAACAGACTCCTGCGAATGTTGGTGCGTATCAGTATTCAGAGGTTAAGAATGATCCTATATCTCAGATATTCATAGAGGCCGCTAAAGAAGCAATACCAATGCCGAATGTTCCTGAAATGGCTTTAACTTGGTCTCCGGCGACAAGTGCTTTGGTTGAGTCTACAGGACTTGATGCTGATGATCCACAACTTGACTCAAAAATAAAGAATATTTGGAAAAAAAGACAGGCAGAGCTTGTTAATCTTATAAAAACAAGTCTGAGAAGGTAATTAAATAGGGGGCTTATGCACCCTTTGTTTTTGTATTATTTTTAGGGGAATTTTAGTAACTAAGTTTTTTCCACTTACGAAACATAGTTTGAATTCTTGTAGAATTTTAGTTATACTTAAATAGATATGACTTATGAGATTATAATTAGTGGTATGATTTGTAGTGGATGTATAAATGCTATAAAAATGGCTATAACTACTGCTGATAAAGATTCAGTAATAAAGGAAATTAAAATAGGCAAGGTTATAGTTGAGTCATCAAGTATTGATAAAATAAAAAATAGTATATCTCTTTATGGATATAAAATAGAAAGAATTGTAGAAAAACTGTAAGGAGGTTTGTATGGCGGATGCTTGTGATATGGATAAGAGTAAAGGTAAAGAATTTTCTATCAAGTTTAATAATCCAGAAGAAGATGAAAAAATAAAGGATTTCCTTTTGAAAACCAAGGTTATAGCGGTAGTAGGGTTATCACCTAAAGAGGATAGACCTAGTAATGCTGTTGCTAGATATCTTAAGGAAAAGGGATACAAGATAGTTCCTGTTAATCCGGGGTATGATGAGATACTTGGTGAAAAATGTTACAAATCTCTATCTGATATACCATTTCAAGTAGATATTGTTGATATCTTTAGAAATCCTGCTGAAGTAGTACCCGTTGTTCAGGAAGCGGTTAGACTAAAACCAAAGTGTATATGGCTTCAGTTGGGAATAGTGAACAATGATGCTAAAAAAATAGCTGAAGAAAGTAGTATATTCTTTGTACAAGATAAGTGTATTAAAATAGAACACCAAAAGTTGATAGGTTAGCTTCTTCTAAACTATATAGCCGGTTTGTTGGATAATAATTTGTTTTACACACTTGTAAACATTTTCGAAGTCTTCGGTTGCGTTAATGTTAAAAATATTTTTTATATTCTTGTGCCCTTGTGATAAGAATAGTTCATAGTTTGATTTGACTTTTTTGGCAAATTCTATTCCTTTACTTTCAATGCCATCTTTTTCTTCTATTCTGCTTAAGGATATTTCGGGTGGACAGTTTAGGTAAATTAGAGTGTCTATATAAAAATTCCTTATAGAGTATTCTGTTAAGTCTATCAAAATTCTTTTTAGTTTTTCATCATCGGTGTTCATTATTTGATATGCATATGTTGATACAAATGATCTATCCATTATTATTATATTGCCTTGGATGGATGATGGAATAATGTAGTTTCTTATTAAAAATGCTCTATCGGATGTGAAAAGTAGAGATTGTTCAAATACGTCTAAGTTTATTTCTTTTGATACTAGTATAGACTTTAATCTTTTACCAAGTTCTGTTGGACTTGGTTCAGAAAACCATAATACCTTATTTTGAAACAGTTCTTTTAGGTCAGATGCTAGTTTTTTTGAAATAGTTGATTTCCCACTACCATCTATTCCTTCAAATGCTATTACCATGTTACTCTTCCATCATTTTTTCTAGTAGTTTTTTTAGTCTCTTTTCATCTCCTGTACTAATACACTTGCCAATGTCGTCTAGTATAAGGATTTTACCAGCACTTTTGAGAGCATTGTAAGCAGCTTTTATCTGTTGGAATATGAGTTGACAGTCATCTTCATCTTCTATCATTTTTATTATACCATCAATTTGCCCTTTTATTCTGTTTAATCTAAATATTAGGCTTCTTTTATTTTCATTTTCCATATTACTTACCCCATATTAATTTTATTTCAACTCTTCTATTTTTTGCACGATTTTGAGGAGATGTATTGGGAACTTTAGGTTTTGTTTCACCGTAACCTATATAGGATATCCTGTTAGGATTTATTCCTAAATTGATTAGTATTTTTGCAACTTCTTTTGCCCTTAGTTGTGATAGTTTTAGATTGTATTCATCTTCTCCTATATCGTCAGTATGTCCTTCTACAATTATATCGGCTTGATTGTATTTTTTTAAAATTTCTGCCAAGTTTGATAGAGTTTTTATGAACTCTTGTTTGATTGTATATTTATTGAAGTCGAATACTATATCTGGTATAGTGATATTTATTTCGTTTTCTGAGGATAGTACTTCAATATTTTCTTGTTTTTTTAATGCTTCTTGAACTTTTGAGATGACTTCTTTTTTTTCGTCTTCTTTTAGTCTATTTACAATCTCAAGTGAGCTCTCTGAGGATCCTGAATATATTATTGATATACCGTTTTTGTATAAAGCATTAAAAAAGTAGTTTTCCTTCATATAGTAGGGTTTACCTTCTGCTATATCCCAGTAGTATTCTATTTCCGAAGCACCGGAAAGATATTGAATTATCTTGGTTCTACTAAAGTAATCTGAAAAACCGTACTTTATGTTTATGATTGCGATTTCTTTATCTTGGATGTTGGTAGTTCGTGAAAACTTGTAGTGAGCATTGAATTCAATCTCAACCAAGTCAAACAATTCTGTGAAACCTATTTTATGAAATTCTTTACCTCTGAAGAACCATTCATCTCCGGGTTTTATATCTCTTTTGACAAATACAGGTACATCTCTAACGACTGGCATGATGAATTCTTTTGATATACTCATTTTACCATTTTCTTCCATTACATATTTACTTATGTGAGTTTCGTCAAGTTTAAATTCGACATCTTCTGAATAGTCTTTTGAAAAGACATAAAAAATACCTTCAATTCCATAGTATTTTCTCCCACTAACTGTTGATATACTTTTTACATCAATTGATGCTTTGTTCAGTATTTCTACATATTTGACAAATGTGTTGTTTGTGTATATATTTTGTTTGACAAAACTTTTGACTCTTAATATTTCATTTGTATTTAGTTTCCAACTAAAGTCATATCCATGTAATAAGTATCCAATCAAAAGATAAATTACTGTAATGTAGGTTCTAATATTCGTAACTTTTTTCATAAATTCTCCTGTACGTACGAATAATAAAAAGTATTTTTGTATGCTTTCAAATATCCTTATTAGGTGTTTCATGGTATTTAGAAGTTGAGTGTGACATTTTTTATATTGAACTTAAACAAAATTTTTTACTTTTTATCGGAAGGGATTTTCAAATTGAATAGCAGAAATAAATTTGTTTATCATTCGGCTTATGAGGGTTTTGATACTGTGTGGTGGTAAAGGTAGGACACTTTGGCCTATATCTAGAGATAATTTACCTAAACAGTTTAGTAAGGAAATATTTGGAAAGTCTCTTTTTCAGAGTACTCTTGAGATGTGGAGTTCAGTTGTTAGTCCAAATATGATAGTTGCAATTGCTCCTCAAGAGAATAGGTTTTTTGTAATATCTCAATCTATCGAGGTTTTTAAGACAGAATCTGTTCAACAATTGGTAGAGCCTAGATCTCAGGGTACATTGAAAGCTGTATCAAGAGGTATTTTACATCTCATACAGTCTGAAGTTGATAAGTATGAAATAGTTGTTGTATCGAATTCAGACCAAATTTGGAAGATTGATATCTCGCAATTCTCAAAAACTTTAAACTCTACTATCAATAAATTACCACCTGGTAAAGTTTTAATGATTTCAACGTCAAAGTCGCAATATCTTAGAGATAAAATAGAAGTAAGAAAAGATCAAGGTGTTCCTTTTAGAAGATTTGTTGGGTTCTCTGATAAATCTAGGATGTTTAATATTGGATTATATATATCATCTGTAGTTGGGTTTAGGGATTTAATTCAAAATGCTTATAGCAAATCTATTGAAAGTATAATCGAAGATGAATATTTAGATGGAACTAGATTTGAAGATGTTTTAGTTAAGATGTCAAATGAAGTTTTGGTTGATGATTGGGGAGTTGAAGTTGTTGATATTGACAGTATAGATAATGTTTCAGATTTACTTGATAAGGATGATAAGGGTAATTATATTAAGGGTGATGTAATAATAAACAATTCTAAGAACATAACTGCTATATCAACAAAAAGATTGATAGCTGTTGATGGTTTACAAGATGTGAATATAATAGAAACTCCTGATGTTGTGTATGTTGGTGCAAAAAGACATAGTACTTCTATTATGGATCTCATAAAAGGGAGAGAAGAAGTTAAGTATGGTGTGACTGAGTACAGGCCATGGGGAAGTTATACTGTTATAGACAAAGGTGAAAATTACCAGATAAAAAGGATAGTAGTTAATCCGGGAGAAAAGTTAAGTTTACAACTTCACTATCATCGAAGTGAACATTGGGTTGTAATTAAAGGAACTGCTAAGGTTACTATTGGAGACAATGTTATTTTTTTAAGAGAAAATGAAAGTACATTCATACCTAAAACCGTTAAACATAGACTCGAAAACCCTGGTAAAATACCACTTGAGATTATAGAAATACAAATAGGTGACTATATAAGTGAAGATGATATAGTAAGGTTTTCCGACCTTTATGGTAGGAGTCAATAATTAGGTTTAAATAGAAATAGATCTTAAGATTTCGTTGGTTGGAATTGGTTATATTCTTTAATTTAATCTCTGTTGCGTTTTTTGTAGTTTTAGTAAAAATGTTGGTTTGTTATTTAGTGATTTTTATTTTGGAATTTTTACTTTTGGAGTTTTGGTTGAGGGTATAAGAGTATATTTTATAATGGTGAATGTATGATATTTTATAATACTTTAAGTTTGGTGTTTTGAAACGAAAATTTAATAAGAGGTGGAGATATGGTTAGATCTCTTTGGACTGGTGCTTCTGGAATGATAAGTGGTCAATTTAATATAGATGTTATATCTAATAACTTGGCAAATATCAATACCACTGGATACAAGAGAAGTAGAGCAGAATTTGAAGAACTTTTGTATCAAACTCAGAGAATGGCAGGGACTCCTTCATCTGAACTTACGATTTATCCTGTACCTATACAAGTAGGATTAGGTGTTAAGCCTTCTGCTACATTTAAGTTTCATACACAAGGTGCATTGCAGAATACTGGAAATAAACTTGATGTAGCAATTGCAGGAGAGGGGTATTTTAGGATAGTTATGCCTGATGGTACTTATGCTTATACGAGAGATGGATCTTTTAAACTTGATTCAAACGGTGAGCTTTTGACTTCAAATGGATACAGATTTGATCCCCAGATAGTTTTCCCGGAAGGTTTTAGGTTTGAAAGTATAAAAATACTTGATAATGGAATGGTTTATGCAAAAGTTTGGGATTCAAACGATGAAGTAGAAGTAGGTCAGATAAAGTTATATAGGTTTACTAATCCTGCTGGACTTGATAGTATAGGAGAAAACCTTTTCAAAGAAACACCAGCATCGGGTCCAGCTTATGAAGGGATACCATCAAAAGATGGTTTTGGTAAAATTCATCAAGGATTTCTTGAGATGTCAAACGTTAATGCTGTTAGAGAATTCGTTGATATGATAGTGGCTCAGAGAGCATATGAATTTAACTCGAAAGCTATTCAAACAACAGATAATATGTTAGGTACGGCAGTCAACTTGAAAAGATAGTTTAGTTTGATATGAGTATACAGAAACAACTTTCGTTCATTAATTCGAGGATAAGAAGAAGAATGTTGTGTACTTCTATAGTTAATTATTTTTATGGAGTGCTACCTGTTTTGTACCTGAGTATATCTTTAGTGTTTATAATTATTTCGGGTTACATTTTTCTGTCTACTATAACTGTTCCGATTGATGGTTTATCTCGTATTGTTGTGTCAAGAATAGAAGTTCCTTCAAGTGATCCTATCAAGTTAAAGGAGTACATGGTTAGGAAAGGTGATACACTTATGAATATATCTAAGAAACTAGGTGTATCTATTAGTACTCTAGTTTCTCTAAATAAATTGTCATCCCAATTTCTTCATCCTGGTAGAAGATTATTATATTCTGAAGATGACGTAATAAGGTATAGTAATAATCGTAGATTTTCCGTTTTTGATGTATCGAGAAGATATAATGTTAATCCTTATGATGTATTTGTTGCAAACGGTTACAAGTTTCACTTTGACAAAGAGTGTTTGGTACCAGGAGTTCAATTGAGTTGGAGGAACGTATCCGATATACTTGGTATAGGATTTTTGAAACCACTTATAGGTAGATTTACGTCAGGGTTTGGTTATAGAAAACATCCAGTTTTAGGTGTTGTAAGGTTCCATTCTGGACTTGATATATCTGCTTCTTATGGTTCACCTGTTAAAGCTTCTATGTCAGGTGTGGTTGAGAAAACGGGGTATGATGAGGATGGTTATGGATACTACATAGTAATAAGACATCAAAACAACATGAAAACATTATATGGACATTTGTCAAAAATATTTGTTAATAGTGGACAGAAAGTAAATAGAGGGCAAATAATAGGTAGAGTTGGTGATACTGGTATGACAACAGGACCTCATTTGCACTTTGAGGTTATAAAAAACGGTAGAAGGATAAATCCAAAAAAGTTTATCCTAAGATAGCTTATCCTAATTAGTTGAAAAACTTATAAACCACACGGAATGGGATTTCTAGTGTTGTAAGGAAGCTTTTTTAGCTCGAAGTGTATAGAATACATCTTTAATGTTGTAGTTTGCTACTTAATAACTACAATCGGTTTTGCCGATTCTGGACTTGGTGCTAATGAATATTTCATATTAAATTCAATTTTTACTACAAAATTTTTAGAGGGTATTATTTTGGAAGTTTCCATTTCTTCTAAGAATTCATTCAGAAATGATGGTGATAGTGATTTGGTTTCTAGTCTTTGGATTACATTATTGAAAAAATCACTTTCCTTTGTATACACTTCAGGAATACCTTTTAGTTGAAATCCATCTAAAGCCTTTCCATTCCAATCAAATATTGAAACACTTACAGATTTTGACGATTTAATGTTATTAACTACGTCTTGTTTACTTTCTATGAAGCATATAGAATTTTCAGATTCGTTTATGTCTACGACAAACTTAGGTTCAACTATTGGGTATCCATCATTACGTGTGTAACCAAATGCTATTATACCTTTGTTTTGTTTCAAGAATTCAAGTAGTTTATCGTCTATAAGAGTTGCATTCATATTTATCCTCCGTAAAGTTCATATTCTCTAAATTCTACTTCTGTAACTGCAAGAGGTTTTGGGAATCCCATACTTTGGATTGCCTTTGAAAACTTTTCGTATATCTCACCAGAGGTATGGTTTTTTGCAAAGCCTATTATTTTTAGAAACTTTATATTTCCTTTTAGCTCATTATCCCACTTGGAAATGCATAATTTGGGGTTTTTATTTAGGTTGTATAACGTTTTGTTTGGAAATCCAGAAACGAAAAACAGTCTTGTTGGCTCTACCTCTAAGATAAATCTTGGAGATATATTTACAATTCCAAACTCACTTACTGTGCCTACTACTGAAATACCATTACCACTTTTTAAGAATTCTATTGCATTATTAGGTAATATCATATTACCTCTTTAACTAGGTATAATAATACACAGTAGAATACCTAATTGTCAAATTTCATACTCAGTATCTGATGGTTCGAGAAACTATACTTAAAACTAAGATACCTTAATGATATTCTAACGTTTAGGTGAATGTTCTATAATGAGAACTGAGATGTGTTAATTCAATAGTGCTTAAATGTATTTTACCATCTATAATGGGCAAATGCTTTGTTAGATTCGGCCATTTTATGAGTTTCTATTTTCTTCTTTATGGCGTTACCTTGTTCGTTATATGCGTTTATTATCTCATCTGCTAATTTTTCTGTCATGGGTCTTCCCTGTTGTTCTCTACAAGCTGATACAAGCCATCTTATTGCTAGTGATAATGCTCTTTCTGGTCTAACTTCGACTGGTACTTGATAAGTTGCACCACCAACTCTTCTTGATCTAACTTCAAGCTGGGGTTGTAGGTTTTCTATTGCTTTTTCAAGCACCTGTAAAGGATCTTTTTTAGTTTTTTCCTTTACTATTTCAAGTGCAGAGTACATAATATTTTGTGCTTTTATTTTTTTACCGTCTTTCATTATAATGTTTATAATCTTTGATACCAATACACTATTATATTTGTGATCAGGGAGCGGAATATGTTTTTTGTATGCTTTTTTCTTTCTCATTTTTACCTCCTAGTTTTAGGATTTAGGTTTTTTAGCACCATATTTAGACCTGCTGGTTTTTCTACCCTCAACACCAAGAGTATCAAGAGCGCCTCTTATTATGTGGTACTTTACACCTGGCAAGTCTTTTACTCTACCGCCTCTTACTAGTACTATTGAGTGTTCCTGTAGATTATGCCCTATACCTGGTATATATGCTATGACTTCAACTTTATTTGATAGCATCACCTTTGCTATTTTCCTTAAAGCAGAGTTTGGTTTTTTAGGTGTCATTGTAGTTACTCTTACGCATACTCCCCTCTTTTGAGGGCATCCTCTTAAAGCTGGAGACTTACTCTTTTTCTTTACTTTTTCTCTTCCTTTTCTTACAAGCTGGTTTATTGTAGGCATACTAATAACCTCTAAAGCGCTAATTATTTTAGAGTAATAAGTGGTCTAATTTCAACTAAACCTTAAAAAAACTTCAATGGTGTTCAAATTTTTCCGAGTACTCTCAAGTTGAGATTTGAAATTGATGTTTCTTGATAATTAATCGAGATTATGAAGTTTGACAAAACTATATCAAGAGAAATTGCTCTTCAAGGTATATACCAAGATTTGTTTGGAATTCCATGTGATGAGATAATTAGTATGAAGTGGGTTGATGATGTTTTTAAAGAAGAACTTGAGTTTAGAAATAAAGAGTTTATAATGCAATATGCTAAAAAAATACTTGATTATTACTTCTCAAATAAAAATAAAGTTGAGAGTATGTTTAAGAAGTTTTATGCTAAAAACCCAGACATGATTTTTATTATTGATAAATCTATACTCCTTTTAGGGTTAACTATGCTTATTTTGGGCGATAATTCACCTAAGATAGTAATAGATGAAATTGTCAATATATCCAAATCTTATGGTTCTACTAATACTGTTTATAAGATGGTAAATAAGTTCATGGATCTTGTTGTAAAAAACCAAAATATTTCTTAATTACGCTTTATGATATCTGCATATGACGTATTGTAAGATGTTTGTTTAATTTTGATTCTGTTTTTTGATTTGATATTTATTTATATTACTACTGTTTAGAAGGTTAGGTATTTTAGTGTAGTAGTTTATAGAAAGATCAAAATTACTGTTGATAGATTGTTTTTGGATTGTTTATAAATATATTTACCTCTTTTAAGGGGATTGTATGGATACTTTTTTGAAGGTGTGGGAGGAGTTTGTAAATATTGTTACTTTGGAAAATCAGCTTGACAAAGTTATTCTTTCAAAGGTTAAGACTTATTGTAAAGATGGTAAATTCTTTATTTGTGTTGGTGATGAATTTACTAGGACTTGGATTGAGAAGAATTATTTTGATAGGATTGTTTCTACATTTAAGTATTACGATGTTGATGTTGAGATTATTGTAAGTCCTGATAGTGAGGATGATAGTAGTATCAAAAAATCCCAAAAGAATTTTAGATCAACTAATTCCAAAAAGTTTCAGAATATAGAGGATGTTGATCTAGAGAAAGTAAATGGTAATGTTGTAGTTGTTGAGAAGGAGGAGGTTGAAGTTGCTATTCCTGACATAAACCCTAGATATACTTTCGATAGATTCATAGTTGGTAGTGGTAATGATTTTGCTTATCATTCTGCTTTGAATGTTAGTAAGTATCCTGGTATGAGTTATAATCCGCTATTCATGTATGGAGGGGTAGGTCTTGGTAAGACTCACCTTCTTCATGCTATTGCTAACGAGATATCAAGAACAAAAAAATCGAAAAGGGTTTTATATGTTACTAGTGAACAGTTTACAAATGAATTTTTTAAAGCTTTGTCTTCTAAGAACTTGCATTCGTTTAGATTAAGGTATAGGGAAGCTGATGTATTGCTACTTGATGATGTTCAGTTTTTTAAATCATCTATGAAGCAAGCTATTGAAGAACTGTTTCATACATTTAATAAACTCTCTCATGATAAAAAGCAAATGGTATTTACAAGTGATAGGACTCCGAAAGAACTCGATGAGATAGGGGACAGAATGATAAGTAGGTTTGAAGGAGGATTAGTTGTTGAGATAAAACCTCCTGATTTTGAAACTAGGCTTAAGATTGTAGAAAAAAAGTTTGAAGAAGAGGGAGTTGATATTGATGTTTCTATAAAAGAATTTATAGCTAATTCTATTCAGAGTAATATTAGATCGCTTGAGTCTGCTGTTAATAAAGTGTGTGCTTTCTTGTCTTTTAAGAGTGGTAGAGTTGATTTAGGTACAGTAAAGGTACTTATTAAGGATCTCCTAGAAGTTAATGTGAAGTCTAAAGAGTTTAACGAAGTAGTTTATACTATTGATGATATACTAAAGTCTGTTGCTAATTATTACAATACTACAGTGAGTGATTTACTTGGAGAAGGTAGAAAGGATGAGCTTGTATTTGCTAGACAAGTTGTCATGTATCTTGCTAAGAGGCTTACGAATTTGACTTTTTCAGAAATAGCGGAGAAGTTTGGTAAGGTTCATAGTACTGCGGTCAGAGCATACGAAAGAATAGATGCTCTTATAAAGAGAGATTTCCTAGTCAAAGAGCAGATAAAGGAGGTCTTAGCTAAGATTAAGAAGATAAAAAGTGGATTGTAATTTTCTAAAAGTTTTAGTTTGACAGGGATGTTAGGTGGAAATAAAAAGAGTGATTTAGATGGTTTATAGGATAGTTTGTATTTTACTGGAGACTAAGGGGTAAAGTTTTTATAAATTTATAAAATGTTTTTGATCTAATCCGAATTTGTTGAGTAAAGGAGGAGTTATATGAAAATGGAATTGTCAAAAGATACGTTAGAGTGGTTTGGTGGAGATGAACTTAGGGCTAGAGTTTTTGCTGAAAAATATGCTTTGAGAGATTACAATGGAAATATACTAGAGAAGATACCACCTGAGATGTGGAGAAGAGTTGCCAAAGCGATATCTTCTGTTGAAGAAACAGATGAAAAAAGAGCTGAATGGGAAGAAAAGTTTTATTGGTTACTTGAAGATTTTAGGATGATACCCGGTGGTAGAATAATGTTTGGAGCGGGACAAGTTGAAAGAAAAGCGACTCTTCTTAATTGTTATGTTTTACCTATAAAGGGAGATAGTATTGAAGATATATATGAGACTATGAAGGAAATGGCTAGGACTTATAGTTATGGTGGTGGAGTAGGTATAGATATATCTGTTTTGAGACCTAAGGGTAGTCCTGTTGGAAATGCTGCATATAGCTCTACAGGTGCTGTTTCATTTATGGACTTGTATTCATTAACAACAGGTACAATTGGACAAAGTGGAAGGCGTGGAGCTTTGATGATTACTATACATTGCTCTCATCCTGATGTTGAAGAATTCATAACTATAAAAAATGACCCACTTAGGATAAAAGTTAGGTATGCTAATATATCAGTTCTTATAACTGATGAGCTTATGGAAGCAGTACAGAGGGATGATACTTGGGAATTGTGGTATCCTGATATAATGAGAGAAAGAGATTTACAAGCTGAGTTTGGAACGATAGATATAAACGAAATATTAGAATTACTTAGAAAGAGAGAAGACTTTATAGAAATTGATACATCTAGGAGAAGCTTCTATCATTTTCCAGAGAAAAATTATTTTTATGTTGCCAATAAAAATGAAATTAGAAAAAAAAGGATTTACAGAGTTATAAAAGCCAAAGATCTTTGGGATAAGATTATACATAATGCTTGGGCTTCTGCAGAGCCAGGGCTTATCTTCTATTCTACTATGAGAAAAATGTCTACGTCTGAGTACAATGATATGCATATACTTACGACTAATCCTTGTAGTGAGATTCCACTTGAACCCTATGGAGATTGTTGTTTAGGAAATGTAAACCTTGAAAGATTTGTTATAAATGAGTTTGGAGATGATGTTGAAGTGGATTGGGAGAATCTAGAGAAAGCTGTTAGGTATACAGTTAGGTTTTTGGATAATGTTTTGGAGTATAACAAAAATCGTCATCCTCTCAAGGAACAAAGTGAAGCGTCAATGAGGAGTAGGAGAATAGGGGTAGGCTTTACAGGACTTGGAGATATGCTAATAAAAATGAAAATAAAATATGACAGTGATGAAGCGATAGATTTTGTGAATGATCTATTTAATAGAATAAAGCACATTGCTTATGACGAGAGCGTTAATCTTGCGATTGAGAAGGGGACTTTTCCTAACTTTGATCCAAAAAAGCATTTACAAAGTCCTTTTATAAAGAGACTCGATAAGGTGGTTCAAGAAAAAATAAAAAAGTATGGGCTTAGAAATGTAGCTATTTTAACGGTTCCTCCTGTTGGTAGTGGGGCATTGCTTGCAGGAGTTACTAGTGGGATTGAACCAGTTTTTGCGCTCTCGTATATAAGAAGAAGTGAATCTTTGAGTCAAGATTTTTTCAAGGTGTATCATCCATTGGTTCAAAGATATATGAGTAAGTTTGGAATTCAGCATGAGGAGGAACTACCGAAATTTTTTGTTACGGCGCATCAGATAGATCCTTACTTTAGAGTTAAAATGCAAGCAACAATTCAAAAGCATATAGACCATAGTATATCTTCGACGGTGAATTTACCTGAATCTACAACAGAAAAAACTATAAGTGACATATATTTCTATGCTTGGAAGTTGGGTTGTAAGGGAATAACAGTTTATAGAGAAGGTAGTAGAGAAGGAGTGCTGATAACGGAAGATAAGAATAAGAAAAAGGAAACCTCTGAGAAGAAAGAGTTCAAAAGACCTAGAATACTCACTGGTGAAACTATTAAATTTAGGCTTCCGCAAGGTGCTCTTTATGTTACGGTAAATAGAGATTCGGATGGAGTGATAAAAGAGGTATTCATAAACATCGGTAAAAGTGGTGGTAATGAAAAAGCAGATGCTGAGGCAATAGGTAGGCTTATAAGTATATATTTGCAAGATGGTGGCAGCATAGATACTGTTATCAAACAGCTTGAGGGTATAAAAGGAGATGAAACTTTTTGGGATCAAGGTGTTGCTTTACATTCTATACCTGATGCAGTTGCAAAAGCATTAGCTATAATACATAGAAATGAGTATGAAGAGAGGCTAAAATCATCAGAATTGGTGTCTGATGAGACTAAAAATACAAAAGAAAAAGTTAAACTTGATAATACCAATGGTTCAAATGGTAAAGGTGTTTCTGGAGTTAATCTAAGAATGGAAAAATGCCCAAGTTGCGAAGAAAGGACCCTAGTTTATGAAAATGGATGCTATGTCTGCAAATCTTGTGGATATACTAAATGTGCTTAATTTGCATATATTTTGTTAGAATAGTAATTTCATATATGTTATGCCTAGGTTATGTAGGATTTACTTTCCTTATCTATCTTGCCTTCTTTGAGAAGTTACATCAAAAATGTAAGTGTATTAGATACTCTGAGTTATTAGTCTTTTAGGTTATTTTTGAGATGTAAAATGAAAAATAAAATGGGCAATTTATAAAATTCTATAATTATGTTAAGGGTTCTTGTGGTAGATGATGAGAATGGTATAAGAATGCTTTTTGAAGAGATGCTAAAAGAATGTTGTATTGTGGATACTGCAGAAGATGGACATAAGGGATTCGAAAAAATAAAGAATAATTTATATGATCTTGTTTTCCTTGATTTAAGAATGCCAGTTATGAGTGGTATTGATGTTTTGGAAAGATTGAGTAAGTTGAAAACTGATGTAAACTCTCCTCCTTATGTAGTTGTTTTGACTGCTATAGATGACATTGGTACAGTTGTAAAGTGTATGAAATTAGGTGCTTATGATTACATAGTTAAACCTGTTAATGTAGGTAGAGTTGAGATTGTTGTGAATCAAGTGAAAATGTTGGTTGAAAGATACAACGAGATTGAGGATTTGAAAAGATCTCAAGGGGGAGTTAAGTTTGTAGGAAATAGTAATAAGGCTAAAGAGGTACTTTCGAAGATAGAACTTGCTTCGAAAAGTGATGTTAGTGTGTTAATAACGGGTGAAAGTGGTGTTGGTAAAGAAGTTGTTGCCAAGCTTATACATTTTAATAGCAAAAGAAAAAACAAAAAATTTGTTCCTGTAGACTGTTCGTCTTTACCGGAGTCTCTAATAGAAAGTGAGCTTTTTGGATATGAAAGAGGAGCTTTTACTGGTGCTTTTGCAAGAAAAATTGGTAAAATTGAATACGCTAATGAAGGTACTTTGTTCCTTGATGAGATTTCAAATATGCCTTTAAATGTGCAAGCAAAGCTACTTAGATTTTTACAAGATAAAACATTTACTCGCATAGGTGGTCTTGATGTCATTGAAGTTGATGTTAGAATTATAAGTGCTACTAATGTTGATATTAGAACGCTTATTAAAGAAGGTAGATTTAGAGAAGATCTGTTTTATAGATTAAATGTTTTTCCAATATATGTACCTCCCCTAAGAGAAAGAAAGGAAGATATACCTCTACTTGTTGAGTATTTTCTGAATATTTATTCAATAGTGTATGGTAAGAAAATTCAATTTACAAGTGGTGCTATTAAAAAGCTTATGAGTTACAGTTTTCCAGGCAATGTTAGAGAACTACAGAATTTAATTTTGAGATATGTTGTTATGTCAAAAGATGGTGATGAAATAGATGATATATCGTTTGATAGTTATGTAGAGGTTCCATACTTTACTAGACTCTACTCCTTGAGGGAACTTGAAGATATGTACATAAAATACATACTTGATTATACAAATGGTAATGTTACAAAAGCATCAGAAATTCTAGGTATATCTAGAAGGAGTGTATATAATTGGATGAAGAAAAAGAAGGACAAAGGTTTATGACTATAAAGTTTTTGGGTACAGGTACCTCTACAGGTGTACCTGTTATTGGATGTAAATGTAGTGTTTGCTTGTCTGACAATCCTAAAAATAAAAGAACTAGGACGTCTACTTTTGTTGAGTACCAAGGTAAAAAGTTTATTATAGATACAACTCCTGATTTTAGACAACAAGCTATTAGTAATGGTATTTTTGAAGTTGATGGAATACTTATAACGCATTCGCATGCGGATCATATAAACGGTTTTGATGATGTTAGGCAACTTAATTTTGCTATGAACTGGAAAATAATACCTGTGTTTATGAATCGGACGTCATACTGGGAATTTCAGTCTAGGTTTGATTATATATTTAAAGATCTACCTCAACTAGCGGGTGGAAAACCACTTGTTAGAGTTTATATTGTAGAAGATTATGATGATATTGTTTTAGATGGAGTTAGAGTAAAAACTTTTTTTTACTATCATGGCAACATAAAGGTAAATGGTTATAGATTTGGTAGTATGTCTTATCTGACGGATGTTAGTTTTATACCTGGTAGGACACTCGAAGTTTTGAAGGGAACAGAGATTTTGATTATTAGTGCTTTAAGGTATCTTCCTCACTCTACTCATTATACTGTTTCCGAGGTTATAAATCTCACAAGATTACTTAAACCAAAAGTTACATATCTTATACACATGGGACACGAAATAGATTATGATGAAATATTGGGATATCTCAAAGGATTGAATATTATACCTGCTTATGATGGACTTGTTGTTGAAGTATGATTAATACTGATATAAGACTCCAGATTTTGTTAAGAGACATCGGTTAATATTACAACATAGAGCAATAGAGGTAGTTTTATAGTTTTGGAGATAATGTGTGAAAAGGAAAAGGAAAATAATATTATCAATTGGATCAAATGTTGAACCTAGGTATGGATATATACTTAGTGCTATTGAGTATCTCAGAGAAGGTGTTAGCATTATAAAGTTATCAAGTATATATGAGACTGATCCTTGGGGATATTCAAAACAAGATAGATTTCTAAATCTGTGTGTCTTTGCTTATACTCACTTAAAACCTTTTGAACTTCTAAGGTTTGTTAAGGATGTTGAGAGATTAGTTGGTAGGAAAGAGACATTTAGATGGGGGCCTAGGGAAATCGATATTGATATTGTTTATTATGATAGTCTTATAGTTGATACGGATAATTTAATCATTCCTCATCCTGGTAGATTAGAAAGGAATTTTGTTATGGTGCCTTTGTTTGAAATTTATCCTAGTTTTGTTGATCCTGAGTATGGTGTTAGTGTTAGTTGGATTATCAATAAGTATTTTGATTTAATGAATGTTGCTACTCTTCTGAAATCCAGGTTCTTATAACTCTTGCTGCTATATCTGGTTTTTCTCTTGCTATGCTTATTATACTTTCGAGTAGTTCCATTCTAGCTTTTTCTTCAACTGATAGTTCAACCATAGCGCCTTCTTGTTCTGCTGCTCTAAGTGCTGCTTCTCGCATAAGTTGTTGTTGTCTTGCAAGTTCTTCTTCGCGTATTCTTCTCCTTCTGGCAATTTCCTTCATTATTGCTCTGTATAATAACATTAGCAAGAATAATATAATCAATACAAGTATGCTTGCTAGTAATATTCTTCGTATTTGGTATCTTCTTAGGAGTTCTTCATCTTCTTTTTGGAATTGTTTTGTTCTGTCAAATTGAATGAATGTTACCACTACACTATCGCCTCGTAGTGGATTAAACCCTATTGCTCTTTTGACCCATTCTTGTATTCTGGCAAGTTCTTCTTCTGATGGTGGGGTGAATTTCCTCTTTACTCTACCCCTTTCGTCTAATACAGGTTCTCCGTCTTTTAGTTCTACTTCCCAAATTCCGTCAACTGCTACTGCGACACTAACACGATTTATATCATAAGGTTGATTTTTTTGATTAACCTTTTCTTTACTCAATTCGTAGTTTACGATGTCTTCATTTTTTTGATAGGTTGTAAACCTATCTATTTTTTCCTTTATTCCAGGTGGTACATTAGCTTCTACTCCTGGAGGACCTTCAGGTATATAAGCAGGTCCCTTGAAGTCTTCTTTTGTTGTTTTTCTACTTATAGGTACGTTTATCTCAACTTGGCTTTCATCGTATGGAGTTAGTGGGTTATCTTGCTTCACTACGGTAGGTATTATTTTGTCTTGTTGTATTTCTTTCTTGTCCCATCTCATCTCAACTTCAGCACTTACTATTATTCTATCTTGACTTATAGCTTTTGAGAGTTCACTTTGTATTCGCTCAATTAGTTCTCTTTTTATTTTCTCTTTTATTTTTATCTGTTCTCTTGCTGCTCTTATATCATCTGAAATGTCATCTGAGACTAAGAGATCACTCAGTACGTTACCTTGATTATCAACTACTACTATGTTTTCGGGTTTAAGTCCATCTATACCTCTAGCTACAAGTTCTACTATTGCTTTGACTTTTTTCTTGTTTTCTCTTATATCAGAATATGGTGATGGTGTTATAATTACTGAAGCGGTTTTTTCTGTTTCATCTTCCTTAAAAAGTCTTTCTTTCTGGAATGGTAAAACTATCTTAACATCCTCAATGTCATCGATCATCTTGAGGTGTCTTTCAATTTCCCCTACTATTGCTCTGTGTAGATTGACATTTCTCTCGAAATCAGTTGTAGTGAATGATTGTACGTCAAACAACTCAAAACCTTTTATGTTATTTGGTATTATACCTTCCCAAGCTAGTTGCATTTTTGCCTTTTGTTTTATTTCATCGTCTGCTACTAAAACAAATTTATTATCTTTCGTTTCAAATGGAATGTTTAGTTCAGTAAGTTTTTTAGTTACTCTTGCAAAATCCTCAGGTGTTAATGCTTGAGGATAGAGTAGTACTTTTGTAGTAGGTCTTGATATTAATACTGCTACGACAATTGCAACTACTATTGCAATGATTGATGATATAACTACTACCTTCGAAGTTAAGGGTAATTCTCTAAACCTTGAAAAGATATTTTTCAAAAATTCAAGTATTTGATTCATTACAAATCCCTCCCCATTCCTACTACTATATTATTTTTCATTTAGTTTTTATTTTCAATATAGGTTCCCTAAATTTTGTGGATGATTTTATTATATTTGGATAACAGAATATACAATGAAGTTTCAAGAGTATGAATAGTGACTTTGAGAAGTGTGTTATGTTGTTATTGTTTTTGTAATTGAAAGTTTTCATAGAATATAATTTTATCGTTATGGATAATTTTCTCAACATAGTTATTGCACTTCTTATTGTTGTGGGATCAGTTTGGGCTGTTTTTAGGTTTATTAATTTTCTTGCGGTTTTACTTAGGGCTAGAGTAGTGAAAAATAAAAAAATACAACTTCCACCAAAATACCAGAGATTGTTGAGTGATAAAAGAATTTTAGTTTTGTATTTCTCTTCACCTTTGAGTGAAAAAGGTAGAAACAAAATGACTAACGTTATGAAGCTTGTTGACGAAGAATATGGCAATGTTGTCAGATTTAACCTTGTAAATGATAAGAAAGAAGCGGAAAAATTCAACGTTATTAGTGCTCCTACAATTGTAATTATAGATAGTGAAGGGATAGTTAGGGAATATAAAACAGGTTTTATTCCATTTCCAAAGGTAAAAGGTATGATTGAAAAATATATCAAAAAATAGAACTATTGAAGGATACTTATAGTAGTAATAACTTAATATCTACTGAAGTCGTGATGATTAAAATGTATGATTTTTGATGTGATTAGAGATTAAAAAAGACTATTATTTTTTTGTATTCCTAGGTGTTTGTATGCTAGTTCTGTTGCGATTCTTCCTTTGGGAGTTCTTTTTATAAAACCTTTTTGTATAAGAAAAGGTTCAAATACATCCTCGATAGTATCTTCTTCCTCTCCTATGCTTGCTGACAGTGTTTTTAATCCTACAGGTCCTCCTTGATACTTATCGATAAGTGTAAGTAATATCTTTCTGTCTATTTCGTCTAATCCTTCCTCGTCAATCTCAAGTTTTTTTAGCGATTTTCTTGTAAATTCTACATCCAAGTGTTCTACTTTCTCAACGACTGCGAAATCTCTTATTCTTCTTATGATTCTATTTAATATTCTAGGTGTTCCCCTTGATCTTCTTGCTATTTCGCTAATTCCTTCCTCTGATATATTTAGTTTGAGTATCTTGCTTGTTCTTTTACATATCTTTACCATGTCTTCATAAGAATAGAAATCAAATCTCAATATTATTCCGAATCTGGATATCAATGGTGATGTTAAAAGCCCAGTTCTTGTTGTAGCACCAATCAATGTAAATTTTGGTATATTTATCTTAATACTTCTAGCTCCAGGACCTTCTCCTATTACTACGGATACTACATAGTCTTCCATAGCAGAGTATAGTACTTCCTCGAAAGCAGGTTTTAGTCTGTGTATTTCATCAATGAATAAAACATCTCCCTTCTGAAGGTTTGTTAGTACTGCTACTAAATCTCCGATTTTTTGGAATGCATTTGATACTGTATAAATAAAATTTGTTCTTAACTCATTTGCTATTATCTTTGCTAGAGTTGTTTTACCCAATCCAGGTGGTCCTGAAATAAGTACGTGATCAAGTGGTTCATTTCTTTGAATTGAAGATTGGATGAAAACTTTTAGGTTTTCTTTTATTCTGTCTTGCCCTATAAACTCATCTAATGTTCTGGGCCTTATACTTTCTTCATAAAACTCTTCCTCTGTTTGCTTCTTTGGTGATAATATGTCTTCCATAACCTAAATTATAAATGTTGACATAAGCTATTATTAACATTGTTTCGCAAAGCTTTTGATTAGCCTATATAAATTCAACTCTTTGTTGCAAAGAGTGTGTATAAATTAATATTATTTTTTATATAGTGTCTAAATTTTAGACAGAAAATCGTATTTATTCCGATTTCCAGAAATATATGAATAATTGCGTAAAAAATACCATTTCTCTTAACTTTGGATATTGGTATGTTTTTTGTGTACAAAATTGTTATATTGAGTCGTATGTCTCACCTGTTTCTGAGTGTATTCCTGGATTTGTTATTTCGTAGTGTACTAGTTGTTTTAGTCAAAAGGGTGTTTGTATTGTCAAATGGTTTATTAAGTAACATTGTTACAGTAGGTCTATCATTAGAGTTGAGAGTATTCATTTATATTGTTAGCGATGTTTTGTTGATATCTATTTTTGGAGAGTATTTATCTTTTGGTTTTGAGTAGAATGGTGTACTTGAAGTTGTTTATATTGAGAGATACTTTTTGGAGGTTTAGTTAGTAATTTAGAAATAATTGTTTTTATAGGAGGTTTTATGGAAAATAACTTTTTCAAATTTGTGTTGACTACCATGAAACTTTTGAAGACTCAAGTAGTGGAAGAATGTAGGGCGTATCGTATTTACAGAAAAGTATTTTATGTTACAGAACAAGAGTATGCTAATATTATTATTATTAAGAAATACACAAGAGATTATGTTATACTTGGTGGATATAAGATTGGTAATATTGTAGTGAGTGTTTTTGTGAAAGATTTGTCGTATGAAGATATGAAATTGTTTATGTTTATTACGCGTAAATCTGATACTGGAGAGTTGATAATAGATCTCATTAAGGATATTGGTGATACTTTGAATTAGGAGGTTTGTATGAGATACAATTTTGATAAAGGTAATAAGTATCCATTTATTGTTAGGTTGGTGGAAAAGGTGTTTAGTATTAGCGATGAGTTAGAGGTATACAGAATATTTGACAAATATGTTGAGACTTATATAGGTATATATAATAGAAAAAAGATTAATAAAATTTTGGGAGTTATAAGTTTTGTTTGTGTAAAGAGATTTGATAACGAAGATTCTATTCTTATTTTAAAGGCAAAGTGGAATCGTAAATATAAAAAGCTTAAAGTTACGCTTGTTAAGAGGATCTTAGTATCGTTAAATTGATTTTAATCTTGCTTGTGTTAATTTTATTGTACTTAGTTTTTTGTTGAGATAGTTTTGATACCTAAATTGCCATTGTCTAGGTATACTATGTTTATTAAGTTACTTTCGATAAATGTATCTAGAAACTTATAAGGTCCGTAAGTCTGGTTTTTGAATTCAACGTACCAGAAGTTATTGCTTTTGTATTCTATTAAAATGTTTTCATTTTGAGTGATTTTTGCTAGTACATCGTCGTAAGGTCCGCAAATGCTTTTTTTACGCATTATGAATTTTTTACCGTTAAGTAAAGTGTTTACTAAGTAGTTTTCTTTATATGAGTTTATATCTGTTACTATTCCATCGACTACTAATTTTGTATGATTAGAGATATTAGAGATGATTGTGGTGTTTGAATTTGTGTATAGGACTATGGTTTCATTCTCTGTTGTTATTAAAGAATAAAGATTTTGTGGTAGTTTTTTATCTGGGTACAGAAACCAAGTACCTCGCATTTTGTATGCGAAAGTTTTTTGAGAGGAGTTGTAAAATTTTTTTGGTCCGAGTATATAATCATAGCTACCATACTCAGATTCGTTAAATTTAATAAAGTGTCTATTTTTATAGATGTATATGAAATAATAAGTGTTGTCTTTTTCTGCGAAGGTTAAATTGTATGCATAATCATAAGGTCCGTAATCAAAACCATTTATATTTACAAAGTATTTACCCCCTACTAGGTTTGTTCCGTCGAAGTTACCTCCTATATTGTATATGAAGCCAAAATAGCTACCATCGTAGGATGATTTGAATTCTGTTACGTATCCATAGTAGCCCATTTCTTTATCTCCTACTTTGACTAGCCATCCTAGGGTTGGTTTACTGGCAATTACATAAACTCTACCGTCTTTCAGGAATCCAAAATCGGTTATTTTGTAATATCCACCAAAAGTTTGTTTAGTTGTTGATATGAAGATTGCTTTTCTTTCGAAGCTTCTTAATAATTTTTCAAAAGAGTAAACATTGACTGTTTGATTTGAGTAGTAAGCAACAGCAAATTCGCCTTTGGGACCTGCTTTTACGTTTATTACCTCAACATTTGAAAAGTTGTAACTACTACAAGATAATAGAGCGAGTAATGGAATGAAAAATACAGCTTTATTCATGGCATAATTATGAAAAATGTTGCTAGTTTGTTTTCCAGTTTGCTAATGTAGTTTTGTTAATGATGGTATTTCAGTTAAATTTATTAGTGTGTATAGGTACATGTTCTGAAGAGAAGTATGAATTTTGTTAGTTTGGATTGAAACTAGGATTTTTTATTTATAAAATCTGAATATGTGGGTTTTATGAATAGAATTTCTTTGAGTATGGTTAGTTTTCTCAGCTTTGTATTAGTTGTTTTTTTGGTGTCTTGTGCTCCTACTAAGTCTACAATGAAAACGGATAAAGATACTTCTACTTCCAAGAGACAAGTTAAGGTAGTTAAATACAATAAGGAAGATGTAGATCTAGGTCTCAGTAATCAAGGTGACAAGGTTACTTCGAAGAAAGATATCATGGATGTTAACAAAGGTGAAAAAGATAAGATTTTGTATACAAGTTATCTTGATAGAATGTTGAGAATAGCATGTGTCAAAGGAGATGTCGGTATGGTTATAAAGCTTATACAGATGGGTGTTGATGTTAATTCAGTTGATATAGATGGAGATACACCGCTTCACCTTGCAGTTATGTCAAATAACTATGAGATTGTTAGAATACTTGTTGCAAATAAGGCAGTTGTGAAAAAAAGAAATAAGAAAGGATACACTCCGATAGATATTGCTAGAGAGTTGGGATATAGTGATATATATAGGTTACTTTTGAGTTCAAAATAGTTATAGAGTTAGTATAGAAAAATTTGGATTTTCATTTTATGTAATTTGAGGATTAGTTGATAAGTAAGGGAGTTGGGATTGGTTGGATTAAAAATAGTTTTTAGTTTGAAATTTGACAAAGTATGTATAGTTTACTATCTTTTAGTAAAAATATAAGGAGGTTTTTATGCCGTTTAAGGTAGTTGATTTGAAATATGATAGTGGTGCTATTCCTAGAGTATCTTCGAAGACTATGTCAATACACCATGATAAACTGTATGCTGGTTATGTTAATAAGAGAAATGAAATTGAAGAGCTTTTGAAAACTGTTGATAGGAGCAAAGCTGTTGCTTCTTATAGTGCTTATAGGTCTCTTAAAGTTGATGAAACTTTCAACGCTAATGGCCAGATATTACACGAAATATACTTTGCGACTATTACACCGAATCCAAAGAAACCAGATGATAGTTTAGAGTTTGTCAAGAAAGCAAAAGAGGATTTTGGTTCTTGGGATGCTTTTATAGAAGACGTAATTGCTTGTGGTATGGCTGCTAGAGGTTGGGCTATTGTTGCTTATGATTTTAGAGATGGTAAACTTCATACTTTCTTAGGAGATGCTCATAATCACGGTGGGGTTTGGGAAACATGGCCTGTCTGGGCTATTGATGTTTATGAGCATGCTTATTTCATTGACTATGGTTCTGATAGAAAATCATATTTACTGGGAATTATTGAGTATGCTGACTGGGATGAAATAAATAGAAGATACCTAAAAGCAAAAGCTATTGAAGAAATATTTAATAGGTAAACTGATTCTACGCTAAGAGGAGTAAAAACTCCTCTGTTTCTCTTTATTGTGTTTATTTATGAAATATGATCTTCATTTTAGTCTGTTTTTATTTATTCGTTGTTTATGAACTCTTTTAGCCTTTTTATTCCTTCTTTAATGGTTTCCATGTTTGATGCGAAAGATAATCTTATGCAGTTTTCGTCTCCGAAAGCATTACCTGGGACTACTGATAGTAATTTTTTATCAAGTAGCTCTGAACAGAAAGAAACGGAATTTTTGATGTTACCGTTATAGTGATTTGATACATCTATGAAATAGTAAAATGCACCTTGAGGTGGTATAACTTTTATTTTTTTAATTGACGACAATTCGTCTTTTATATAGTTTCTTCTACATGTGAATTCTTCTTTTATTTTCTTGATGTCTTCTTCGTAATGATCCAAAAAACCTAGTAAAGCATATTGAACTATTGATGATGTTCCTGAAGATATATGACTTTGTATGGAGTCCATAATGTTAGCTAATTCTTCAGAAGCACATACATATCCTAGCCTCCATCCTGTTATTGAATGTGATTTTGAGAATCCATTTATTGTGAGTGTTATCTCTTTTGCTTCTGATGATATCGAAGCAATGCTTATGAATTCACCTTCGTATATGTAATTTTCGTATATTTCATCTGATATAATATAAAAATGTTTCTCTTTTGCTATTTCTACGATCTTTTCAAGTATATCTCTTGGGTACAAGACTCCAGTCGGGTTGTTAGGACTGTTAATTATGATTGCTTTAGTTTTAGAAGTGACGAGAGATGATAATTTTTTAATATCTGGTATGAATCCATCTTCTATTTTTGTCTTTAGTATTACAGGTTTTGCACCTACTAGCTTTATTTGTTCTATATAGCTTACCCAATAAGGTGATATGATTATGACTTCATCTCCTTCGTTACAGATTGCTGATAGTGCTAAATATATACTTTGTTTTGCTCCTATTGAGATAACTATATTTTTTGCTGAATAGTCTACATTATTGTATTTTTCATACTTTTCTGCTATTTCCTTTCGGAGTTCTTGTATACCTGCGGTTGGTTTGTAGGTATTTGTTCCATTGCTTCTTAAGTATCTCTCAATATTTTTAATAATCCATTCAGGTACTGGAAGGTCTGATTCTCCGGCAGTTAGGTTTATTATATCATATCCTTTTGATTTGAGCTCTTTAGCTTTTGCATTTATTGATAGTGTAGCTGATGGTTCAATTTCAATTGCTCTTTTAGATAAGGAAAAACTCATTTTACCCTCCGAAGTTTTACCTCATTTTAAATGAGAGATAACCTAAATTCAAAAAACTAAATATGATATAATCTGCTCTACAAACCTAGTATTATCTAATGCTTCGTTATGAATTTACATACCTCGGCGTAAAATGTATTTGGTTGACTAGGATCTGTTATTTATCAAGTTACTGGTTTTCTTCTACATCAACAGATATACCTAGTTCTTCCAATTGTTTTCTTTCAACAGCTGAAGGTGCATTACTCAGTAGACAGATAGCCTTTTGGGTTTTTGGAAATGCTATTACATCTCTTATACTGTCCATGCCTTGCAATATTGCTACAAATCTATCTAGACCTATTGCCAATCCTCCATGAGGTGGAGCACCGTATTTAAATGCTTCAAGTAGAAATCCGAATTTTTCGATAGCGTCTTTTTCAGATAGTCCTATTAGTTTAAATATCTTTCTTTGTAGTTCTTGATTGTGTATTCTTATGCTACCTCCACCTATTTCTGTTCCATTTAGTATTATATCATAGCTTTGAGCTCTTACTTTTAAAGGATCAGTATCTAATAATGGTATGTCTTCATATAGTGGTGAAGTAAAAGGATGGTGTAGAGGATCTAATCTATTTTCTTCTTCATTCCATTCGAAGAGAGGGAAATTTACAACCCACAAAAACTTAAGTTCTTTTGAGTTTATGAGATCTAGTTTTTGTGCCATTCTAAGTCTTATATGTCCTAGTGTTGTTGTAGCGATTTGCCATTTATCTGCAACTATGAGTAGTAGTGATCCTTCTTTTGCTTGAGTTTTTTCTATTATTTCTTTCCTTACCTTTTCGCTGAAAAATTTTGTAAGATTTGATTCCAAATCTCCGTTTTTTACTCTAAACCAAGCAACTCCTTTTGCTCCGAATTCTAATACCCATTCTCTTAAGAAATCTATTTCACTTCGTGATACTTCGTCACCTTTTTCTACTACGATGCACTTTATGACGCCATTATTTTCTATAGCGTCTCTAAATACCTTAAACTCTGTATTTCTTGCTATATCTGTTATATCTACAAGTTCCATACCAAATCTTGTATCGGGTTTATCTGATCCAAATCTATTCATAGCATCTTTGTAAGAAAGTATTGGGAATGGTTCTGTTATCTGAATACCGTAAACTCTGTTTAATACATCTTTTATCATTCCTTCAACTGTATTAATTACTGTTTTCATATCAACAAAAGACATTTCTAAATCAACCTGAGTAAACTCTGGTTGTCTATCTGCTCTCAAATCTTCGTCTCTGAAACATCTTGCTATTTGGTAGTATCTGTCAAATCCGGATACCATAAGTATTTGTTTGAATATTTGGGGGGATTGTGGTAATGCATAGAATTTACCTTTGTTTAATCTACTTGGTACTATAAAATCTCTTGCACCTTCTGGAGTAGATTTGATAAGCATTGGTGTTTCTATCTCTAGGAAGTTATTGTTATTTAGATAGTCTCTGATAACTTGTGTTATTTTATGTCTTTTTATTATGTTGTTTTTCATCATTTCGGACCTTAGATCTAAATACCTATATTTGAGTCTTTTCTCTTCGGATACTATGTGAGGACTGTCAAAAGGTATAGGTGGTGTTTCTGATGTATTTAGTATTTCAAAATCTGTTACCCATACTTCTACTTTACCGGTTTTTATGTTGGGATTTATACTTTCTTCGGGACGGTTTTTGACGATACCTTTGATGGCTATTACGTATTCGTCTCTTAGTTCACTTGCTTTTGAATGTATATCTTTGTTAACTTCAGGATTGAAAACTATCTGGACTATGCCTTTTATATCTCTAAGATCAACAAATATAACTCCTCCATGATCTCTTATGGTTTTGACCCAACCATTCAATGTAATTTCTCTACCTATATATTCTTCAGTCACGTCGCCGCAATATACTGTTCTTATCCATTTGCTATCCATAGCTAAACTCCAAAATTTTGAGTTATAATTATAACTAATATATAGATTGTCTTTAAACTTATTCCTGTTTTGAATTTTGTTTGGTAGTGAAGGGTATTCTTAATATTACTTTTGGTTGTTATTCAGAGTTTGTAGCTCATTTTGTAGTAGAGTTATAATACGAGTGGTATGAGGTTTAGAGTTAGATATTTGTCTTTTGATAAAGATAGAATGCTGGCCGAAAAACGTAAACGTGGAGATAAGAGAACTGATTTTGAAATTGATAGAGATAGAATAATACATAGTAGTGCGTTTAGAAGACTTCAAGCAAAGACTCAGGTTTATGGTGCTGGTCTTATGGATTTTTATAGAACACGACTTACGCATTCGATTGAAGTTGCTCAAATAGCTAAGTCAATAGGAATAAGACATGGAATAGATACTGATTTACTTGAAGCTATATCTCTGGCTCATGATATTGGACATCCTCCATTTGGGCATACAGGTGAGAGTAAATTGAACGAGCTTAACAAATTTGAAGGATTTGATGCTAATGCCCATAATATTGTTATACTAGCATTTCTTGAAATAAAAATAATTGGTAAGAATCTGGATGAAAACAAAGGACTTAATCTAACAAGATCAACATTGGATGGACTTTTAAAGTACAAATCAACTAAAGATAAAAGTCCTAAGTTTCTATATGAGTATCAACTTTTCAAAAAGACTATAGACTGGATAGATCCTAATTGGAATCAAGATAAACCGGTAGAGTATAAAAGAAGCATAGAATCTCAGATTGTAAATTGGGCTGATACTTCTGCTTATTCAGTGCATGACTTTGAAGATGGTATAAAAAGTGGACTCCTAAGATCGCATCTTCTAAATGACATTTTACTTGATAGGATAATTCGAAGACTTAGTGGTAGAGTGCCTATTAACGAAGTTGAGAAGATATTTCTAAAAATAAAGAGGATGATAGAGGATATAGAAGATTCAGCTTCAGAAGTTGAAAGAAAGAAGAAACTAAAAGCTACTACATCAAAACTTATAAATGAGTTTGTCGTGAATACTAATCTTGTTAGGATTGATGACAAAGAGAGTAGGTACAGTTATAAGCTTCAAGTAAAAGAATCTACTAGGAACAAAAACTTGGTTATGAGAGCTTTGGAAGATGAGCTTATATATAGAAGCAAAAATATACTGAGGACTAGGAAGAAGTGTGAAATGATAATAGAAAAGCTATATGAGGTATTTTCAGATAAGAATTCGCGAAATCTCTATCCAAGAGAGTACCAAGAGTATTGGGATTACTTTTCTGCGAGTAGTGATGATGAATGGAGACATAGGCTTGCTACATGGTATATTGCAGGTATGACTGATAACTTTGCTATCAAAACTTATAAAGAACTATTTGATCCCAACACTCTAGTTGATTTATTCATAAGCATCTAGAGTATTATAGTACATTTCTATTACTTTTCTAACCTCCTTCCCTTTTGCAGGTTACCTTATAAATATTTTAAAAACCTTTGTATTTAGTTATTGCTTCAGATACCCTATGGATTGCATGGATTAGTGTTTTTGTACTTATATCATTGGGATCGATTTTTACTAGGTAGATAAGAACATATTTACCTTCACTTTGCATTATGGAGAAGACACCATATTCGTTATATTCACTGTCGTAATACCCGCTATTTAGGAGTGCCTTTGAAAGTTTTTCTGTGCTTATGTCGTTGTAGACCTCTATAAAATCTATAGCGCTAACATACATAGGGTAAGCTAGTATAAAAACAGTGTTGTAGTTATGCTGAACTACCCAAGAGTTTGTGGAAATTTGCTTTTGGAAAATATACTTACTTCCATTGTATCCTATTAGTATCCTATTGATTAGATTGAGAGTTTTTTCGTCGTTAGAATATCCGGTTAGTACTACCGTGATAGTCAAAAGAAATATAAATATATGTTTTCTCATAAAGTACCTCCTTAATCGTAGTTACCTTTTCTTATCAAGTCTTTATAAGTGCTTAAGAGAAATGTCGATATTAGTAACATTGCTTTGAATTTGCTTTGTGTAAACGATGATCTTCTGAACGATAAGTTATACAGCAAATACCATTTGTTATTGTATGTGTACATTGAGAAAAAACCGCTTTCTAAAGAAGAGCTGTTGGATTTCAAAAAGAACATAAGTTCTTTAAGGTTTTGAGAAGTTATTTCTTTATATTCTTTGAGTACTGTAAACATGTATATTATATCAAGTTCTTCATCACCAGTTTCGGGACCTAACTCAATAGTAAATTCATTTTTTTCTTTTCCCACAGTGTATTCTATTCTCTAAGCTTTTTCTGAAATCCTTGATATGAATTTGTATCCATCTAATTTTAGTGTACTGATTATTGTATCTAGCTCTTTTAGAGTTAAAGAGAAGCAGTTTACTGAAGAGATTTTTAATAGTCCCAAAATGGTTAATATTAATATAAAATATCTCATAAGACCCCCTTATATAAAATTTTTGTAATAGACTCTTGATAAGAATAGGGCAGAAGAATTGTCTCTAATTCTAACAAGATTATCTATTACACCAATAATGTGTATTATTAAATGAAGTTTTTGTAGATTTTTACTAATTAATATCTTACTAGTAAGCTTTGTGATAGTAATGGTTGTTTTAATGGGTTTGGTAAGAATTCAGTTTGAATAAGGAGATATTTTATTTAAATAATTTCCTTATGGAGTTAGGTATAAAAGGTAAGAAAGCTTTAGTTACCGCAAGTAGTAAAGGTATTGGTAAGGGAATAGCGAAAGCTTTAGGGCTTGAGGGAGCTAAAGTGATCATATCTTCGAGTAACAAAAATAATCTAATTGCTGCTGAAAGAGAGTTTAGGGATATTGGTATAGATGTAACTTCTGTTGTTTGCGATCTTTCTAAGTCGTCAGATGTTGAAAATCTTTATAAGTCTGTTGGAGAGGTAGATATATTTGTTTTTAATACTGGTGGACCAAAGCCAGGAGATTTTTTTGATGTGAGTTGTGAAGATTGGTATTACGCATTTGAACTTATACTTATGTCTGCTGTTAGGCTTACAAGGTATTTTTTACCGAAAATGTTAGATAAAGGTTGGGGTAGAATTGTGTATATGACGTCTATGGCTGTGAAAGAGCCTATAGAGGGACTTATGCTATCTAATGTTTTTCGCTCTGGTTTGAATGCTTTTTCGAAGTCTCTTTCAAGAACTATTAAGAAAGATAATATAACATTCAATGTAATATGTACTGGTAATATCTATACAGATAGAGCTATAAAGCTTATTGAGAATAGGAGTAAAAAACAAAACAAAAGTTTTGAAGAGGTTAAGAAGGAAATAGAGTCTTCAATACCTCTTGGAAGGTTTGGTAGTGTTGAGGAGATATCTGAGTTTGTTGTATTTTTGTGTTCAGAGAAGGCTAGTTATATAAATGGTGCTAGTATTCAGGTTGATGGTGGGTTTATAAGGGGTGTTTTTTAGTATGGTGTGTCTTTTTATTAGGTTGAGAAGATTTATACTTTGGTTGCTTAACAAAAGAGATAAGCTTAGAATAGGAATATTAATATCGGGTCGTGGTTCAAATATGGAAGCAATAATAAAGAGCTGTAGAGAAGGTAGAATAAACGGAAAAGTTGTTATTGTTATAAGTGATAATCCTTCAGCAAGAGGACTTGAAGTTGCTAGAAGTTATGGAATTAAATCTTTGTATATATACCCAGGTAAGTACAAAACTAAATTTGAAACTGATAGAGAGTGGGAATATGTAAGGGTTTTGAGGAAGTATTGTGTTGATATAGTTGTTATGGCGGGATTTATGAGAATAGTAAAGGAGCCTTTATTATCTTCGTTTAAAAATAGAGTAATAAATATCCATCCTTCTCTTCTACCTAAGTATCCAGGACTTGAAACACATACAAGAGTTTTGGAAGCTGGTGAAAAGATACATGGTTGTACGGTTCATTTTGCTAATGATATAGTTGATGGTGGTAAGATTATCATGCAAGCAAAAGTTAAGGTATTTCCTGATGATACTCCGGACACATTAGCTAAAAGAGTGCTAGAAAAAGAACATCAAATACTTGTAAAAACACTTTCTCTTATTGCTAATGGTGAAATCTCTTTTGATACGTTGAAAGAACCAATAGTGTATGATGTTAACGATAAAATACTTTAGTTTTTGTTACCTGGTGTAGAGTGCGAGATTTATTGTAAAACTTTATTATGGTTTAGTGTCCTGGTGTTTTAAAAGTTTTTGATGGTTTCTGGATTTTCTTTCTGACACTTTTTGATTTTATGACTCGTTTTAATTATGTGTTAAGATATTATTATTTTCCTTTACCATATCAGTATATGGATACAGAAGCAGAGTTGATATACAGGATAATATGTGGTGATGAAGAATCGTTTAATGAGCTTTATAATAAGTATAGTAAACTACTCATAAAATTTGTTTATAGATATACTAGAGATGTCGATATGTCTGTTGATGTTGTACAAGAGACTTTTGTAAAACTCTTGGAGAACATCAAAAGATACTCACCCAGAGGTAGCTTTAAAAGTTTTCTTTTTAAAACTGCAATCAACATAATAAGGGATAGAAAGAGAAAAGAGAAAAGAGATAGAAAGATGTTTGAAGAGATTACCCAGAGTTTTAGTTATAATGATGATAGTGAAAGCATGAAAGAACAAATCATGGATATAATAGATTCTCTTCCAGATAGGGATAAGGAAATGATAATTTTTAGACTCGAGGGATACAAGATAGAAGAAATTGCTGAATTTGAGGGTTGTAGTGTGAGGACTGTCAAGAGAGTTTTGAAGAGAGTAATAAGTGAAATAAAATCAAAAATTTCAGGAGGTTAAGTATGAGGCATGTTGATATAGAGAAGATGATTTTGGGGCTTGATGATAATGATTTGAGTCATATCATAAATTGTAAATATTGTCAAAGTTTGTACGATTCATTTAACTATGAGGTCGATGAAAGAGCTATAGAGGCTATAGAAAGTAATGTTAGGTCAAGAGTTTTTGAAAAATTCTATCAGTTTAAGAAGATGGCTTTGATAGATGAGGATGATAAGTATCCTGAAAATGTATCTTTAAACTCTAGGTTGGGATTGTTCTCTATAGTACTTTCAGGTATGACTGTGGTCCTTATTATTTTTACAATGTTCATAGTTACTTCTAATATCTTGAATAGTACTTACAGTTATAAATATGCTGGTAGTCTATTGGAATTAGGTAATGTGAGTGAGAAGTCTTTGCTTGATAAAGTTAGTCTTTCTTCGAATGGTACTTCTTTGATCATATCTCTTCCTGATGGTTTTGAAGGGAATCTTGCGCTTATTCCTTCTTCAAATTTTAATGAAGTTGTTTTGAAGATAGGAGGGATCGTCTATAAGTTTCAAGCAAGTGAGGTTAAAATTCTTATTGATAATGGCAAGGTTTGGGTTAATGGTGAAGAGCTAGAAAAAAGCACTGGAAGTTTATACCAAAATAAAATATATTTGAAGAGTGGCGAAGTTTTTGAGGGTAATTTGATAGAAATAAAAGACAACTTTATAATTTTCGAAACTAGGAATGGAAGGAAAAGTTTTAGCAAGAAAGATATTGAGAAAATTAAGTATTCTGATTAGTTTGTTTTTATTTAGTTATGCTGCTTTCTCTGATGTTTTAATACTGAAAAATAATGAAGTATTTAAAGGTAAGTTGCTTTCAAAGAAAGGGGGAGTAGTTTCGTTTAAGACATATGATGGTAGAATTCTTAATTTTAGTGAGGGGAATATAGCTGTTATAGAGTTCATATCAGAAAAGGTAGTTGAGGTACAGATGGATGGTAGGAGTATCAAAGGAGTTGAGGTGGGTAGAACAAAAGATGGAGTTATAGTTAGAACTGTTCTAGGAGAAACTGTTGTGGAATCTTTTAAGGTTAAGGAATTATCTAAAGAATCTTTAAGTCTTTTTATTGTAACTAATTACTTTACTAACTATTATACTAATTATTATTCCCTTACCAATGAGGTTAGCGTAGTAGTTACAAACTTTGTTTATGTAACTAATTATACTTCTGTTAGTGATACGAATATTTATTATTCTAATAATAACTTTAGGATTTCTTTTTATGTGGGTAGTAGCTATGATTTTTTAAACTACTATTTTGATTATGGTATTGATTTTAGTATAAAGTTTTATGAAAAGTTTGGGGTTGGTGTTGTTATTACTAAACTCGGATTGGGAGTTGCTGGGACTTATAACTTTTTATATTATTTTTCTGACTGGTTTGGAGCAAGGGTAGGTCTTGGTGGTTATTTTTCAGTTGTTAGTAGCTATGCTGTTGTGATAGGAATTAGTAGTAGAACATTAATTCGCGATTTTGAGTTTTCTGTACCTATAGAATTGTATGTTATAGACAATAAGACTGTTTTATCTATAAGACTTTCTATGGTATTTTGATTATATATCTTTGTAATAAACCCTGTATATTTTGTGTATTCTACCACCCATTTTTTCTATTCCTTCGTTTATCATTCTATTGTCTTCAAGTGTCCAGGATAATTCCCCAAACTCATAACCCATCTTTCTTGAGTTTTCGTAGTTTGTGATGTATAGTAGTAGATCAAGTCCGAGACCTCTATACTGTTTTTTAACACCTGCTAGTAGCAGTCTAGCACTTTTGAATTTATTTTTAGGCTTTAGGTATAATCTACAAGCTAGGCATAGTAGTTGCTGTATGTAAAGTAAGTTTAAGTTTTTACTTCTGCATTTTATTAGTACTTCGTTTAAGTTATGTACTGCCGCAGAAAATGCTACAGGCTCTCCATTTTCATTTTCTACTATTATAACTAATTCTGGATAAACTATTGATACTAGAAATTCTGCTATTTCTATTTTATCTTCTTCAGTTAAGGGTATGAAAAAAAAGTTTTCTGACCAGCTGTCGTGGTATATGTCAACTATTCTGTCAACTTCATTCCATATGTCTTTGATATTTATATTTCTTATCTTGAATTTAGTTCTTTTGAGTATCTTTTCCTTAAGTTTTATTAGTTTTTCATCTAGTGGTAGTGTTGTATCGTAGTACCATGCGTACAAATCTTTTGCTTTTTTAAATCCATAGTTTTCAAGAAGTTTTTTATAGTAATCTTGATTATGTGGCATCATAATGTAAGGAGGAGTATCGAATCCTTCAATTAGTAATCCCCATTCTTCATTTGTTGAGTAATTAGCAGGTCCGTATATGGTGTTTAATCCTTTGTTTCTTAACCATTCTACAGCTTTATCAAATAGAGCATTTGCTACTTCTTGATCGTTTATGCTCTCAAAAAAACCAAAAAAACCATCTTTTTTGTTGTACCTTTGATTATGTATATTGTTTAGTATACTTGCTATTCTACCTACAGGATTATTATTTTTGTATGCTATGAAGAATTCTGCTTCATTATGTTTTAAGAAAGAAGACTTTTTTCTGTTTAATTTTCTCTTTATATCCATAAGTAATGGTGGAACCCAGTTAGGATCGTCTCCTTGGATGTAGAAGGGAACCTTTATGAATTCGTTTATGTTGTTACAAACTTTTACCTCTACCATGATTACCTCCTTCGACTTAGGTAAATTTTATTGACATTGTATCTCTAAAAACAATTTATTGTGATTCTTTTTCAAAATGAAATGCTTATAAGTCTCTTAGTTTTGAGTTTTTTAGATGTTTTTTACGGACTAGTGAGTTAGTTATGGAAGGTTTCTGGGTTAATTTTGTGTAACCTTAAGTTTAAAAGGTTTGCCTTTTGAATTCATAATTCTTCCGTGATTGGTTTGTTTAATGTTAAATTAACAGATAATGTGCTTTTTTTAATTGCGATCTATATAGTAGTTATCTTTAGGCTTTTATTCTTTGATATGGTTTCTTGGGATTACGAAAATTGTATTTCATTGTGGTATCAGACACTTGAAAACGAAGGATTCAGTGCTTTTTCAAGGTCGTTTTCAGATTATTCACCTACCTATCTCTATTTGATCTATATCCTTACATTTATTCCTCTTCCTCCTTTATACTCTGTTAAAGTGTTATCTGTAATATTTGATATTTTGCTTTCATTTTTTGTTTCAAGAGTTGTTTATAGACTTACATCTAATGCTGTTTTGTCAAAGTTATCATTTTTATTGGTTTTGTCACTGCCTACTGTTATTATGAACAGTTCTTATTGGGCTCAAAGTGATTCAATTTATACTACTTTTGTACTAGTTGGAGTCTTGTTACTTATCGAAAAAAGGTATTTGCTTGCATATACATCTATTGGAGTAGCGTTTGCTTTTAAGTTGCAAACTGTTTTTATAATTCCTGCTTTAGCGATTATTACTCTGAATAAACTTGTTCACGATAAAGATATGAGATTTTTGTTTTATCCTTTTTTGATTTTGATACCTTACGTAATAGCTATAATTCCTTCCTTGTTTGCAGGAAGAGATTTAATAGATCTTGTTCTTATATACTTTAGTCAGACACAAACTTATGTTGATTTAACTTTGGGTGCTCCTAACATATATACACTTATTCCTGAGTCACTGAAGAGTGAATTTAATAATACGATATTTTACATAGGTTTAGGTGTAAGTTTTTTAATAACATTTTTGTTTGTTTTGTATTATTTTTTAAATTACTCCATTTATAAGGAATTTTGGAGTGAGCAGATTTTGGTTTTGTTTTTACTTTTTGCTCTTATAGAACCATATCTTTTGCCTAGGATGCATGATAGATATTTCTACATGGCGGATATTTTATCTATTGTTTTTGCTTTTAGATTTGGTAAATGGTTTTTGCCTGTAGTTGTTGTGCTTTCCTCTTCTCTTGCGTACATACAAGTGAATATTCTTTTGGGGCTTGCTATGGTTGCTATACCACTTGGAATAATTATAAGTTGGTATGTTTTTTACTCGGCTAAAATTCTGAGAGTTGGGTTCTCAAAGTAGTAATACTGTCAGACTAGACGAATTTTATGTTACTCTCAAGTACATCTAATAGTTTCAATTTTGTCTTACAGTTTTGTCTCTACTGATTTATATGATGTGAGATATGTCTATTAT